>SLRF01000040.1 GCA_007131065.1 Candidatus Saccharimonadota bacterium | reverse complement strand
TTTTATCTTTTTTAACGCGTGATTTCTTCTTCGGCTCAGGAGTCTCATCTTTTAGGAATGCTTTTGTTGCCTTAGCGATAGACGCTGCGTCCAGACCGAAATGCTTTATAAGTTCATCAGGATCTCCTGATTCACCGAAGCGGTCCTTCATACCTATTCTGAGTTGCTTAGTCGGTAGTTCACTACTAAGTAGTTCCGCTATAGCTCCACCTAGACCGGCAGCAGCTTGAGCCTCTTCGACGGTCACTACCTTGCCGGTTTTGGAGACACTTTTTAGAATCGTCTCTTCATCCAGTGGCTTGATAGTCGCACAATTTATGACCTCGGCACTTACATGAGCTTGGGCCAGTGTAGTCGCCGCTTTAAGTGCTTCATACACCATATTCCCACAAGCAATTATGGTTACGTCCTCGCCTTCGTGATATACGTAAGATCTACCGATTTCGAAAGGTGAATCTTCAGTAGTCACTATAGGGCTTTTTTCGCGAGCAAGCCGCAGATAAGCCGGACCGATATCGGCAGCCATATCGATAGTGGCCTTCTCGGCCTGGATACTGTCACAAGGAACGATTACTTGCATATGTGGCAGTACTCGCATCAAAGCGATGTCTTCGAGCATCTGGTGTGTCGCTCCGTCCGGCCCCACCGATACCCCAGCGTGAGAACCGATAATCTTCACGTTACGTTCGTTGAGGCAGATAGTAGTACGGATTTGCTCCCAGTTCCTGCCTGGACTAAATGCAGCGTAACTGCTAGTGAATGGTACTTTGTCCATATGGGCCATTCCTGAAGCTACAGTTACTAAGTTCTGCTCCGCTACACCTACCTGGACAAACCTTTCGGGAAACTCTTCTGCGAACGCATCCATGCGAGTAGACCCGGTAAGATCCGCACATAACGCCACGACCTGTTTGTCGCGGCGTCCCGCTTCGACTAAGCCTCGGCCGAAACCGTTGCGTGAGGGCTCCATCTCAACATCTTTTTTATATAGCTTTGGATTGAGCTTCATATCGTCTAGATTTTCGGTGTGTTCTTTTGGCATATTACTCATGTTCACCTCTGATTTTTCCTGATAGTGTACGCAGTTCATGTATGGCTTCTTTGGCTTGCTCGGCATTGGGTGGGGCTCCGTGCCATTTATAGTCGTACTCCATAAAGTCCACTCCCTTGCCGGGGATGGTATGGGCGATAATCATGACCGGCTTGCCTACTATAGCCTTGGCCTGTGAACAAGCATCTACCACGGACTGTATATTATGACCATCAACTTCCAGTACATGCCAGCCGAAAGCTTCCCATTTACTTCGTAAGTCCTCAAGTGGCATCACTTCCTCGGTCGGTCCATCAATTTGGATGTTGTTTCTATCGGTTATCGCTGTTAAATTATGCAATTTATACTTGCCGGCCAGATGTGCTGCCTCCCAGACATTGCCTTCGTCCTGCTCGCCGTCTCCCATCACGCAGTACACCCAACGGTGCCTCTCGCCGTTCATGCGCATAGCAAGCGACATGCCGGCGGCCTGGGATAGTCCACTGCCTAGCGGTCCGGAAGTATTCTCTAGTCCGGGCAGTCGAGTACGCTCCGGATGCCCTTGCAAATTGCTACCTAGTTTTCGCAAAGTCTTAAGTTCACTGGTTGAGAAATACCCCGCTCGAGCCATCGTAGCGTAACGTACGGGAGTACAGTGTCCGTTTGACAGCAAGAGTATATCCCGCTCTTCCCAGTCCGGATTGTCCGGTTTGTGATTTAACACTTCGAAATACAGGGCAGTAAATATATCGCTCAAGCCAAGCGGTCCCGCAGAATGACCACTACCGGCCGCAAGCAACATGTTGATAATGTCTTTCCTGATACTATTGGCTAACAGGTCTAGTTCTTGTTTGGTGTGTTTCATCGGTTGATCTCTTCCGTCAGTTTATCATAAGCAGATTTTGGGTCATCGGATTTCTGCAAGAATCCACCTACGTTGAATACATCTGCACCGGCCGCTACAACTTCCTTAATAGTAATATCATTGATACCGCCATCCACACCTACTTCTATACCCGAATCGATGGACTTGATCTCGCTAATCTTTGCTAAACATCCGGAGTCGAGTTCACCTCCATAATGGCCAAGTTCACCGGTAAACACCAACACGTGATCGATGAGATCAAAAAATCGCTCGGCCGAAGCTACAGTAGTGGGCCCTAGTAACGCTAGCCCTAACTTAATGCCCAAAGGATTCAATTGAGTCCGCATCGACGAAAGCGCTTCCAAAGTCATCGCCGAAGCTTCGGCATGTACTATTGCCAGGTGTGGTTTTAGCGAAATGATAGTCGGTATGAGCGGAAAGGGATCTTCGTACATGAGGTGCAAATCAGCACAAACTCCTTCCGGCCAGTATGACTGGATTAAGTTTATAGTGCGGTTCTCAGCGAACTCACCATCTACAAGGTCTACCTGTATCCTATCGCTTAGCGATACCGCTAAATTCAAATCTTTTTCGTAATCTTCGGGGGTTTCAGCCAGCACCGCAGGAACTACTTCAGGCACCGCAGCCTCCCCCTGGTAATAAATGATATTTGAAAACTGAAAACTGAAAATTAACAGCTCTATCCATATATCCGCTCTATCTCATCTAGGCGCCTCTGATGCCGGGCGGCTTTTGAGAAATCCGTCTTTAGCCAAGTATCTACTATGCTGGTCGCCTTATCTGCCTCTATGAAACGAGCCGGCAGTGCTAGTACGTTGCTGTCTTCGTGCTCACGGGCTAATCGAGCAATATCTTCGTTCCAGGCCAAGGCGGCCCTGATTCCTGATACCCGGTTGGCAGCCATAGCCATTCCCTGTCCGCTACCACACACCAAAATTCCCCTAGGATCGTCGTCTTCACTACCTAGTAGTTTAGTGGTGAGTGCATAAGCATAGTTGGGGTAATCATCCTCTTTATCGAGCGTATACGGACCAACGTCCTCTGTATCATAGTCGTGATGAACCAAATGCTCTAGTAGCATATTTTTCAGGTCAAATCCTGCATGGTCAGCAGCTAAAAATATTTTCATTAGAGTAGAGCTCCTGTCCGGGCCACTAGTTCTACTAGGCGATTAGAGTAACCCCATTCGTTGTCGTACCAAGCCACCACTTTAACCATATTGCCGCCGACTACCTTGGTCAGAGATAGATCGACTATCGAAGAGTGGCTATCGCCCACGAAATCACTGGAAACCAACGGCTCTTCAGTAACTGTCAGTATACCTTCATATATCGGATTAGAAGCAGCCTCTTTGAAAGCTTGGTTTACTTCGTCTTCAGTGACGTCTCGTTTTAATAAAAATGTGAAGTCGCTCAAAGACCCCACAGGAGTCGGTACTCGTATAGCCATACCGTCGAATATGCCTTTTAGTTGAGGCAATGTTTCGGACGCCGCTATAGCAGCACCAGTAGTAGTGGGTACTATGTTTTGTGCCGCCGCCCGGGCTCTACGTAGATCTTTGTGCGGTCCGTCCTGGAGTTGCTGATCAGCAGTGTAGGAATGCACTGTGGTCATCATGGCCTTCTCTATGCCGAAATAAGAGTCCATGACGGAAGCTGGCGGAGCGATACAGTTGGTAGTACACGAAGCATTAGAAAGAATATCACCGGATGAAGCTAACGCATCGTCATTTACGCCAAGCACCATGGTGGTAGCGCCTTCGCCTTTGGCCGGTGCAGATATAACGACCTTCTTAGCTCCGGCCTCAATGTGCTTTTGGGATGCGGCCGGGTCTACGAAGCGACCGGTACTCTCTATCACTACGCTCACCCCTAGATCCGCCCACGGTAATTGCGCAGGATCGGGCTCGTTGACTATGCGAATCTCAGTGCCGTCAACAACTATACCGTTATCACTATGCTCAACGTCGTGATGGTAAATCCCGTAGTTGGAATCGTGCTTTAGAAGGTGGGCTAGTGTGGCGTTGTCGGTAAGGTCGTTAATCGCCACAACCTCCAGATCATCACGCTCGAAAGCTATCTTAAAGGCGCTACGACCGATACGGCCGAAACCATTGATTGCAATTTTTGTTTTCATCAGAGTACCTCTTATGGTTTATCTAAGAGGTATTATATGGGCTAGCCATAGATGCCGCAAGGTTTCGCCCAAGCTTAGGACTTGAACTCTACTACAGAACTTTCTGGTATGTAATAGTTCTCCCCGTTTTCACGATACGCCACTATAGTGGCCTCATCCAGTTCGTGCTCGTCAAGGTCGTCTATCTCCCGAATGAATCTAGGATGTTGAACTCGAATCGATAATACTTCCAAATTATCGACTTCACAGGGTTCTGAAATCCAAAAACCATCCTTTTTGACAATAGCCCTAACTTCACCTGATACCAGCAATTTCCTGCCCTCTCTCTCCTCCCCGAGATAAAGTGCCTCTACCGCTTCGCGGTACTCTTCTTCATGGCGGGCGACGCGTGACTGCTTCAGTGCAGCTTCTCCTATAACTCGCTTCACTTCATTTTCCTGCCAGTCCTCTAGCTCTCTACGAGCAGCGATAGCAAGAGAGCGTAGCTGGTCTAAGCTCTGCTCCGAAGACGTAGCATTATCTGGTTGTACAATATTTCTCTCACTCATTATCAAGATTTTACAATATTATTGACAATGTAGCAAGTATTGTATTATTGCTGATTATTCAGCGCGATGGAGTTCTTGACTACCTCTTTCGCGGCTTCAGCATCACCCCAACCGTTGAAGGATACTTCCGTGCCTTTCCAGTCTTTCTTCCAAGCTTTGTACTGTTTATAGAAATGCTCGATCATCGGCTTGAAATTAGCGCCTAGATCCTCGACCGACTGTATGTGTGATTTCGTCACGTCTTCAGCCGCTACACAGACTAACTTCTCATCATTCTCGCCGTCATCCACCATATACAGAACGCCGATAGGACGGGATGGTACTACTACTCCCTGAGGTACTGACTCGTCTATCACCAGCATCGCATCGAGCGGGTCGCCGTCATCACACAGAGTGTCAGGTATATATCCATAATCGGTAGGATACCCTAAGCTGGCAGTGCCGTTTACGCGGTCGAGCACTAGCTGTCCACTCTCCTTATCCAATTCGTATTTATTTACACTACCTTTGCGTATCTCTATTATTACGTTCACTTCTTCGGGTGCATCTTTTCCGTAACTTACTGCTGCCATCTATAGCTCCTTCGTTCTTTGATTTGCTTTCTCTTATTCTAAAGCGAAAACCGTTCCGTGTGAATGTCTCTTTTCTCTACCCCCAGTTCCTCGCAAGCTTTTTCTACGTCATCCATCATGGACGGCGGGCCACATATAAACACCTCCCTTTCGGCTATATCCCCCACTTTTGATTCTAGAAAATCCTTATCTATATGTCCGCTTGACGCAGATGATGGCAGGTCACTACTAAGGACGAAGTGGAGTAAACGCCCTTTCATAAGTTGCTCTATCTCGGCTCTTAATGCCAGATCTTCCTTGTTGCGCGCTGCATATATAAATTCTACGTCGTAAGACTCATCAACTTCCTCGAGTAAAGCTCTCAGTGGCGTGACGCCTATACCTCCTGCTATGAAAAGAAGCTTTCGCTTGCTCACAGAATCGAGCACAAACCTACCAAACGGCCCGCTTAAAACTACTCTGCTGTCCGCTCGAAGTTCACTTCCAATTTTTTTAGTAAAATCACCGACCGCCTTAACAGTGCAGCGAAGATATTCTCCATTAGGAGCTATCGATATAGTGAACGGATGCTCTTCGTGCCATAAGTTTTTTTGCAAAAACCGCCATTTGGCGAATTGGCCAGCTTGGTAATTAAATTCATCAAGTCTACGACCGCTTACATATATCGATGTAACCGTAGCGGTCTCTTCTTCTATACGCTCCACGCGGAACCGGTGCCGCATATACAAAACGACCGGGCCTAAGAATCGATAGTAGACTAGATTCAACAACACCGCTCCGTGCAGAGCTAACCAAAATGCCGGGAACCACTCGCTATTATTAAGTGTAGTGCCGTGCGAAAGTTGATGCCAGATTGCTAGAAACAGAACGATATAATTCAACATATGTATCAAGTGCCACAATTCATAGGCAAGCATCTTACGCACTATCACTACAGAGCTAGCTATAGTAATTACCAGTAGTAGATGAGCTACCAGGGCCAATGTGACGTATTGATAGCTACTCTGGAGCTGGATAATCTGCTCGGGGAAAGAGAGTCCACTCCTCAGAGAATATCCAGCAATAATTAACGGTATATGTGCTGTCACTAAAGAGAAAGCCGCCAATCCATTGACGCGGTGTATACGGGTCAGGCGATCAAAGCCGAATGCCGGCTCCAGCCACCGCGCCCGACTAATCAACACTAATTGCGCCAAAATAGCTACCACCCCCAGCAACGCAGAAGCGATCGATACAGCTATCAAGCTCCCGCTTAATCCCGACCGGAAGTATACCAGTGCACTGGGAAGCCACGCCGATAGCACTATCGCTACAACGACTAGGTAGCTAACTAGTATTATGCCTCGACGTAGCGAAGAACTAATAGTCATGCCTTATACTCTACACCGAAAACTCTTCCTCTTCCCTAGAAGTGGTCGGGGTTGGTGTCGACGATTCCTTCACCAAGGACATCGCTAAAACTCCTCATCTCCGCTAGAGATTCTCTCTGTAGTCTGTAAGATTCCTCAAAATTACCAGCAGCATAGGCATTCAGCGACTGTAGGAGATTTTGATTATATTCCATCAAAATTACTTCTAAAGTCTCTACTTCAAGCTCTGTTATTTCAGCTAGAAATTCGGCCGTATTCTCTACATGTTCTTCCAATGAAACTTCTGCATCCAGCATGTTGTCTTGCTCGCCGTCTCTTGCATACTCGACGTAATCAATAAAGGAACTATTATAGCCCTCCCATAAATCCAAGAATTCATCTCCCATGTCATCTCCATAAACAACCGCCAATGTGGTTGCAATGTCTTCACTGCTTTGCTCTAAAGCCTCTACCGCCAAGTCGCTATCGCTTCGCTCCTCGTACACTGCCTGTGCAGCGGATGATGCCTTCAGAGCATTAGCCTGGAAATGTGCATTAAGCGTAATCTGATATCTAGCCTGCGTCTCCGATATGCCCTCTACGCTCTCGTCAGTAGTCACTACGCTATCATCAACACTGTATACGCCAGCACCGACTATTCCGATCAATATACCTGCAAATAATGCTACTACCGCCAGTGCTACTGAATGACCATCTGCTTTCTTATCGCTCATACCTAACCCTCCTTATGCTTTTGATTGCGCTTATCTTTAAGTGTTATTCTACAGGACTTCCGCCTGCTTGTACTAACTATTGTCTTCCAGATATTCGCGAATCATCAAGGCCGCTGTCGCACCTTCTCCGACTGCACTAGCTATCTGCTGGGTGGCACCGGCACGAACATCTCCGGCGCTGAACACTCCCGGCATAGAGGTTTGCAGCGTCCTGTCGGTAACTATGAATCCGTGCTCATCCAGCTCTATGTCGCTGTCCTTAAGAAACCCGGTATTCGGAAGCAAGCCGATAAATACGAATACGCCGTCAGTATCGATTCTTTTGCTTTCTTTGGTAGTCTTGTCCGTCGCACCTACTGCGACCACCTTGTTGTCCTCGCCGATTATCTCGTCCGTGGTCGTATTGAGATGTACAGTAATCTTATCCGAGCTCTCTATCTTCTTGATCAAGACGTCGCTGGCTTTTAAGTGATCTCCTCGTACCAGCATGTCGATGTGGGATGCGAACTTGGTCAGAAACACCCCTTCTTGAGCGGCCGAATTGCCACCACCGACCACAACCAATCGCTTATCGCGATAAAAAGCACCGTCACAAGTTGCACAGAAGTGAACTCCCCGACCATAAAACTCTTCCTCTCCCGGTACGCCCAGACGTTTGTAATCGCTACCGGTAGCTATCAAGACTGCCCGCGCGGCAAAAGTACCGCTATAAGTAGTCTCTATCTTCTTATACTGGCCTTCGTCTTTAATCGAGACCACTTCCGCCAGTTCGATCTGCGCTCCAAATCTTTCCGCTTGTTTCTCTAGATTTTGGGCTAGATGCATGCCTTCTACTCCGTTTTCAAATCCCGGATAGTTCTCGATCAAGTCAGTTATAGCAGCCAATCCACCCACTACGCCTTTTTCAAGCAATACGGTGTCTATATCTTCCCGTGTGGTGTATATAGCAGCCGCCAGGGCCGTGGGGCCCGCACCGATAGTTACGACGTCATGATAGTTTACATCGTCCTCGGCCTCTTGCTTCAGCTTCTTCTCCAGCTCAGCATCGTCGGGATTCGTTACGATGTCACCGTCTATATCCAAAGTTGGTATGAGATTGGTCCCGCCGGTCTTTTTCACCATCTCATCTACTATCGACTGGTTGTCGTCGACGTTCTTCCATTCATAATTTATATCGTGTTCGCCCAGCCAGTGTCTTACCCGCTGGCTATCCGGGCACCAATTTGCACCATATACAGTAAGCTTGATATTCGACATTACTGCACTACTCCTACAGTCCGAGCGATGAAGCTAGTTTAGGCACGTTAAAACCTACCGTTACGTCGCGCATTCCATCATCTGAGGTAATTACCACTACCGGAACCGCCATCTGTCCACTCATCTCTACCAGCTCTTGGCGTCGATCGGGCTGCTCGTCGACATTAATTTCCTCGTAATTGACGTCTTTTTTGTCCAAATACTGCTTAGTAGTACGGCAGTACGCACAAGTATTACTCGTATATATAACCACGTCATTTGCCATGTTTGTTTCCTCCTTTTACCTTCACTATAGACGAGTATATAGCAGGTAAATAGTATTATCAATACGTATTTATACGCTATATATAGCGCTTTATCTGTTTGATGAATCTATAATATGGAGTTATAATAGATGTATCGTTGTAACTTAAAACACGCAAGGAGAGATAGATGCAAGAAGTGCAAGATTTCACTGACCTAATCGTCAACTCAGCAAATGAGTTTTGGCAAGCCATAGGAGGCTTCATGCCGAAATTGTTGGCGGCGATACTATTAATTATTCTCGGTGCCCTAGTAGCAAAACTAGTCGAGAATCTAGTACGTAAAGGACTTGAACTCTTAGGAGTCAATAAGTTCAAGAAAAACAAAACCGTTGAAAAGACTCTCAAAAACACTGGCCTCGAAGCAGATTTCGTGGCAATCGCCGGAAGAATCAGCTTCTGGGTGGTGATATTGATATTTGCGCTAACTGCCGCGGAAGTGCTCGGGCTCAACGCCATGAGAGATGTAATCCGCGAACTCCTAGCGTATCTACCTAACATATTCGCAGCTGTAATAGTACTTACAGTAACCATCGCCGGTGCACGCCTATTACGTGACGCGGTAGTGGCAGCGCTTACACGCATGAGCGTTGATTACGCTCGCCCAGTTGCCAGCTTCAGCTACTATGTACTGTTAGTATTCGGTACTCTGATGGCTATAGATCAGCTTGGGTTCGACACAACTATACTAACCAACAACATCACAATTATCGTTGCTGGTGTAGTGCTAGCTCTGGCTCTGGCCTTCGGCCTAGGCGGACGCGATGTAGCAGGACGAATCGTGGAGCGAGTATACGAAAACACCTCCCAGCCCAAAAACAAGCGCTAAAGCCTTCCTGACTAAAAGGCAGCGACCCCTGATATACCTCACAACTATGTGAGGTATATCAATGCACAGCTAACTAGAATAACTATAATAATGGTGTATATAAGCCCTAAAGGAGCAAATTATGGACGGACTAGGAATCATCATGACACTCATAGTAGGAGGCTTGGCCGGCTGGTTAGCTTCATTAATTATGAGCACCAGTGAACAACAAGGCATCCTGCTAAATATAGTAGTCGGTATAGTCGGTGCATTTATCGGTGGGTTCGTCTTCGGAATGCTCGGACTAGAAATAGGAGGCAACATTATAGGCAATCTGATAGTTGCAACTGTAGGTGCCGTGATACTACTGGCCATAGTGCAAGCTATTAGAAGGTAGCTCTAAGTACCCTATTTTTTGCAATAACTATTCAGAGGGGACAACGCCAAAACTAGGATGCTCATAGAGAGTACCATCTGGAGCTATGCATTTTGGTGGATTACCATCCAGGACCCTGTGGCCTGCATCTACGCATGTTCCGTAGCTATTCACCTTGTCGCCATAGAAGACAGTCTTTACCAAGATCAACAACACCCCTAAGACCAGCACTACAGCCACGACTACTCTAAGGAATATGTCACTCATTCTTCGCTGTTAAGCTCCTCGTCTATATCGGACTCTACGTCAAGCTCCTCATCTATATCTAGCGCCTCTAGCTCGTTGAGCGCTTGGTCAAGATCGTCTTCGGCTTCTTCCGCCTCTTCAGATTCTCCATCGCCTTCAATAGGTTCAGCCTGTTCAGTCGTCTCTTCGCTCTGAACGTAATCATAGACGGCATATCCGACAAAAACGATTACAAAAGCCGTAGCTAGTAATAGAAATATTTCGATTGGTGAGACTTTAGATTTCATAACTAATCTCCATTATAAGCCTGTGCTTAAAGCCGTCAAATATCTCGCATGTTGCGAAAGCCTTATTTAATCCAGTAATGAAGCTCGAATTACTATCTATCATCATGAGGATCCGAAGTACTTCCGACCGATAAATTTATGTACTTCGCCTGCAAATACAACAGCTATGACGGCTACGATACCTGTAGCGAATATGTCGGTGGTCGATACGTACTCAAGATGCAGTACTTCCATAAGCGGCCCGCGCATGGCCAGATAGTGGAAGCCGAACGCCAATATTAGACCGGCGTAGAATTTATAGTTGACTACTCGCAATCTGGTTATAAATGACTGCCATTCGCTTCGAGCGTTAACGGCGTTTGCCAGTTGCGTAATAATCAGGATGTTAAACACAATAGAGCGTGCATACTCCTCAGACTGAAACTGCAGGTAGTGATGGAAGAACCCCAAAGAGACAATCATCATGGTTGCACCGACCAGTATCATTCTCGATATCAGCGGTTTATTAAGTATGGGCTTAGACGCAGGTCGTGGTTTACGCTTCATCACGTCCCGCTCGGCCGGCTCCAGGCCAAGGGGTATCACCATGGCGGTATCGGTGCCTAGATTTATCCACAGTATCTGTACCGGCAGAATCGGTAGCGGCATACCTACTGCCAGCGCCGCTACGATAGTCATAACCTCTCCTAGGTTCGTGGAGAGTAAGTAGTACAGCATTCGGCGGATATTGTCGAAGATAACCCTTCCCTGCTCCAGTGCTGCAGTGATGCTCTTGAAATTATCATCCAGTAGTACGATGTCTCCCGCTTCTTTAGCGATTTGCGATCCGCTACCCATAGCTATGCCGATATGTGCGTTCGAGAGCGCGGGTACATCGTTAACGCCGTCGCCAGTCATAGCGGCTATATCATTCTTCTTAAGTATACCTAAGATGCGATGTTTATACTCCGGCAGTACTCTAGAAAACACCCTGACTCCAGCCACCTTCTCCTCAATCTCCTTATCAGTCATGCTCTCAATATCGCTACAGTCGAACACCTGTTCTTTACTTTCTGCTAGTCCTAGCTGCTTACCAATAGAATAGGCTGTTTCGAAATGGTCACCTGTCACCATCCGCACGGTCACTCCTGCACTCTGGGCATCACGTATAGAAGGTTTAGATTCCGGACGTAACTCATCACTTACCGCTATAAGACCGAGGAACTCTAGCTCGTTCTCTACTACCTCTTCGAGCTCCTCTATCGGCTTGTCGTGATTACGTAACTGCGCCAAAGCGATTACTCTGAATCCGTCGCTAGTTAATTCATGCAGTTTATCCATAACCTTACGTTTGCGCTCATCGCTAATATGCGACATCTCCAGCAATCTCTCCGGAGCGCCTTTTAGGAATATCTCGTAGCCCTTCTCGGTCTTGTAGGTATTACCACTCATGGCAAACTGATACTCAAACGGCATGCTCTTAATAAGCTCATTTTCGGCAGGCGATGCTTCATCGTGAGACTCTGCATACATCATGAAGGCATTATCTAGTGGATCGTGAAGCTTGCCTTTGCGCATATTTATCGATAGATACATGGCTCGGACCAGGTCTGACGCCTCCGCCCCATAAGGGTTCCACACTTTGCCAACGCTAAGTTCATTCTTGGTCAGAGTGCCGGTCTTGTCCGTAGCTATAGTTGTCACTATTCCAATATTCTCAATCGCCGTCATGTTCCGTACTAAAGCCTTTAGCTTGGCCATCCGTCGCATGCCTAAGACCAATACTACCGAGATAGCTATCGGAAGACCTTCTGGGATCGATGAGACTGCAAGAGTCAGTACTAGACGCAGAGACTCACCGACGCCTTCACCGCGGTAGAAACTCAGAGCGAAAACTACTATCGATACTATAGTAACCGCCCCTACTATCTGTGTTATGAGTTTGTCTATCTTGGTCTTGACCGGACTGGAGAGGTCG
>SLRF01000026.1 GCA_007131065.1 Candidatus Saccharimonadota bacterium | reverse complement strand
TCCGAGCGATGCCAATTATCGGACCTGACTCAGGAAGGGCCTTACGTGGCGCCTACTGTAGTAGTGAGCAAGGTGTATTCACTGAATACCACGATGCAGTGTTTGATTATGTGTGGGACAACTACTACTCTGTAGGCAACTATGCATATGGGGAAGATATCCTTGGCGCAGAACTCTTAAGCGATATAGCTACGCGGCACGGCGCTAATGCGACCGAATTCCAAAACTGCCTAGAATCAGATGAAATGGATGAACATATAGAAGTTGATATGGCACTGGCAAGAGAGGACCGCGTACAAGGCACTCCTACTTTTTTCGCCAACGACCAACGAATAGTCGGACCCCAACCCTTTAGCGTATTTCAAACTCTGCTAGACATCGAAATACAATAGTAGATGGAATTGCTTGGATTAAAGATCAAGATGAGTATGCGCGCAGTAGTGCGCATTTTAAAAAAACCAACTAATATCTTGATAATGCTTTCCGTATTCTTGTTAGTTAGCAATCTTATAATATGGGCGCTCAACCTAGAGCTCATTCGCTACATCGCATTTAGTGCCCCTTTATCTATTGGTGATAAAATCGGCTTTTTCACTGATGTATATAAAGATATGTTGGTATTAAACCCGACACTTCAGAGCATAGGCATACTCCTCTTTTCTGCTTTATTCGCAATCAATATCGCGGTAGTTATCTATGTAATCAGGAACCTAGGTTTCAGCAAGATACCCAAAAAGAGCGGTGGTGGTGGTTTATTCTTCGCAATCCTGGGTGGGGGCTGTGTCGCCTGTGGTGTATCGATATTGGCTCCACTGGTAGCTACTTTTGGCGCCGCCTCTACAGTATTCTTGGAAGAAGTGAGTATGTGGTTCAACTGGATAGGAGTCGGGCTCGTTTCCTACTCCATATACAAGCTCGGCAGTATAGTGGCGCACATAAAAGTTCGAGACCGCGCCTAGCTACACCTCCCGCGCCACCTCAATCAAGTCCTTAAGCTTCGACCTGTCGAAAACACCGCTTCCTGGAGACGCTTCTATGAAAGTTGCGACAAGCAGCTGATCTATAGCTCCACTATAATCTTCAAGATTATCCGCGCTGACTCCACTGGCCACAGCAAGCGGCTGACCCTTGGCGGCCTCATGCATAGCCCTTATCTTATCTGGTGAAGGCGGCACTCCGGTGCCTGGACCGGAAGTCGTCACTACGTCTACATATGACCTCAACTTTATGAGCTCACTAACAGCCTCGCCTGGATCGTCGGTGTAATAGGGAGAGTACTTAAACGCCACTCCCCCTAAATATCTGACCGTAGCAAGCTCTGGGTGCGCTTCTCTAAGCTCTTTCGCTTCCACGGCATCTATGCGGGCATCATCCACCCATAGACCATCAGGATATTCATCCAGACTCTCGCTATCTCTAGCCCTATAAATAGCTTCAAAGGCCTGGTAGGCGCCTCGCAAACACAGTATGTTCATACCGATATACACACCTTGATACTCACTTCTAGAAAGATTGAAGGTGTCAAAAAGCCTGTCCGTAGCTGGCTCTTGGTGGTCGATCAGGTATACACCATCCGCACCCAGTTCTAGTGCCACTCCTGTCTGTTCGACCGCTCGGTGGATATCGTTGATATGAACTACCGGATAAATCTCAGTCATTATGAATTTAATTATACCAATCCTTGGCGGCTATTGATTGCGGTATAATCTACTAGATGAACATCATAAACCGAATCAAGTCACTCAACTTGCCACCAAACCAATTCGTAGTATTCGGAAGCGGACCGATGGCAATTCATGGCTTGCGGGAGTCTGAAGATGTAGACCTGCTAGTAACCGACGAACTTTATAAGAATCTAAAAAACCTGGACTGGAAAGAACAAGCCAGCATTGATGGCGGTAAGCGTCTAGTCAACGGTAACTTCGAAGCTTACAAGCGATGGGAGTTCGGCAAATATAGTCCGAGCCCAGAAGAAATAATTGCGGTGGCAGAGCTCCATGACGATATCCCCTTCGCTCCTTTGATTGAAGTTCTAAAATGGAAGCGAGCATCAGGAAGACCAAAAGACCTAGAAGACATTAAGCTGATAGAAGAATATATGAGCAAAAACGATTAGCTTAGATCTATCCTAAATAAGAAGAACATCCACTCCTTGGCATTGTCAGTAAGGCTTTGTGTAAATGTCGGTTCCGGCTCTGGTTCGGGCGGTCCGCTAGGGCGCGGTATTAAATCCGGAAATATCACTGTGTGTTCACCAGGAGCCTGCATCTCTAACTTATCTCTAGCCTCTCGTTCGACGAACGAGTCGGTCTGATAATACGCTATCTCGAATCGCAATTGTTCATTCTCTAGCTCTAGTATTTCATTCTCGGCTATCAAATCATCCATTCGTTGTTGGAGCTCATAATTACGGGCTATCACGTTTATAGCCGAGAACGCCATATACACTATCACCAGCAATACAATCGCTATGATAACGTTTTGTTGTTTTGTCCTGATGTTGGCAAGCCATTTCATATAATTTTCCTACCTCTTGAAAGTATAACAAACCTTCACTTCTATTATTGAGTAAACAACTGCTATAATCCTGTGGTAGACTTCATTGTAGTCTCTAGTATTGACCGCGGGGGTGTAGCTCAGCGGTTAGAGCAGTCGGCTCATAACCGATTGGTCGCTGGTTCGATTCCAGCCACCCCCACCACGAAAATGCCCGGCCGCAAGGTCGGGTGCTTTCGTGGTTGAGTAGACATGGATCGAACCAGATATCTAGCGAAGCTAGATGGTTCGAAGACTAGGAGCACGCGCAGAAGCTACCTCTTAGCTTCGAGCATGCGACGAAGGCGCATCCGAAGGATATTCCAGCCACCCCCCCCACCATGTAAAGTGCCCACCGCCAGGTGAGTGTTTTACATGGTGCATGGTAGTTGCATCGAACCAGATCTTTTGCGTCAGCAAAAGTGGTTCGAAGACAACGAGCTCTCGCACCCGTGCCTTGCAAGGCACGGGGAGCACTTGAGTAAGTCGCATCGACCGAAGGGAGATATTCCAGCTACGTCCAGCACATTAGCGAAGCTTTGTGCTGTGGCCACCCCTTGACTCAAGTAGGATGCACTACCTTACGAATGTAAGAGCGAATCCCTGCTTGCCGGCGCGGCCGGCACGGCCTATACGGTGAATATAGTCGTCGTATGATTGAGGAATGTCGTAGTTGATGACATGGGTAACGTCCTTGATGTCTAAGCCTCTGGCCGCTACATCGGTAGCTACCATGACTTT
>SLRF01000024.1 GCA_007131065.1 Candidatus Saccharimonadota bacterium | reverse complement strand
TGGTAGAGAGTATGTATCGGAGTTCACTCTTACAAATAGACAAGATATGAAATTCCCGATACTCTTAGGCAGGAGACTCCTGAAAGATTCTTTTGTAGTCGACGTCTCACTCGACGATCCGACAGAGGAAGAATAGGTTGCGACCCCTCTAGGCTGGTAGAATAATTAGATAAGGCTGTTACAGCAGAAATCCGAGGTATTTTTATGCGCATTGCAATTCTGTCACAAAGTATTGCCAACTACTCAACTCGTGCACTAGTCAAAGCCGCTGAGAAAGCAGGTCATGAAGCTATAGTGCTCGATTATGCTAAATGCTATATGGAAGTAGAGAACAATCGCCCATTGGTTCACCACAAGGGCAATAAAATCGGCAAGATAGATGCTGTAATACCGAGAATAGCTCATTCTTATACAGGGTACGGTTCTGCTGTGGTGCGACAGTTTGAGATGATGGATGTATATACCACTGCGAAATCGATAGCCATAGTCCGCTCACGAGATAAGCTACGAAGCCTGCAACTGATGTCGCGGTCGGATATAGATATACCCAAAACCGCTTTCGCCTCACAGACTACTGACATAGCGAATCTTATCGAGTTGGTAGGCGGAGCGCCCCTAATCGTAAAACTTATTGAGAGTACGCATGGTAAAGGTGTAGTACTAGCCCAGACTAAGCGTGAGGCTAAGTCGATTGTTGAGGCATTTTATAGTATTAATCAACCGATTTTGATTCAGGAATTCATAGAAGAAGCTGGTGGTGCAGATATCCGTGCGTTCGTAGTAGGTGGGCGCGTTGTAGGGTCTATGAAGCGACAGGGCTTGGATGAAGATTTTCGCTCAAACCTACACCTCGGCGGTAGCGGAGAGAAGGTTGTGCTGACGGATGAAGAGAAGAAGATAGCTGTTAAGGCCGCCAAGAAGCTTGGCCTCGATATAGCCGGAGTCGACATATTACAATCAGATCGTGGACCGTTGGTCATCGAAGTCAATTCATCTCCAGGCCTAGAAGGAATCGAAGCCGCCACGAAGAAGAATATAGCTAGCAAGATTATCAAGTATGCGGAAGTCAATGCGGCGCGAAAGCCCAAGAAAGACAAGGTAGGAGCTTAAGAATACATGGTGTTGAATATGGAGGGTATTTAGTTGAAGTACGCCCTGTTCGCACTGCTTGCTCTAGTTGTTGCTTTAGCTTCTTTCATATCATTTAGATATTTCTATGACGATAAGATTTCCGAAGTTGAAATAAATGGAGCCTCGGTGACTGCGGAGATAGTCGACACGCCGGAGTTGCGCATGCAAGGACTTTCGGGCAGGGACAGCCTAGATAAGGACAAAGGTATGCTGTTCGTATTCGACGAACCGGGGCGCTACGGCTTTTATATGCGGGATATGAATTTCGCTATCGATATAATATGGATGGATGAGGATTTTGAAGTAGTAGACATAGTCGAAGATTTACGTCCGGATACTTATCCAGAAGTTTTCGAGCCTGACAGGCCTGCCTTGTTTGTCCTGGAGGTAGTGTCAGGCTTTGTCGAGGAGAACGATATACTGATAGGGACGCAAGCAGATATCTCTAACCTCTAACTGGCGCGCCTACAAGCATAAGTGGTATCATAAACACATAATGAATCCCGTTAGAGCCTCGCGCCGGATACAGTACATGAAACACAGCACGACAATTACACCACCAAGAATAGTAATCTCTATAAAACACGTTACGCCCGCCTGGGGCGGACTGGCTCTAACGGGATGAATATAGACTTCATCATAGCGGCATCAGTCATAGGTATAAGCGCACTCATACTGCACTATAAGAGCCATGTGGAGTTCGTGGCCATGGGTGTATTCATTGGCCTGGCGCTGATACAGATTACACCACTAGAGCAGTATCTGGATTCGGAATTAGTAGTGGGTATAGCGCGAGCGTTATTGCTGGCCGTACCGGCGTTATTACTAGGATTCAATCACAGCGTGGATAAACGAAAAGGGAGTATATTGTGGCAGATTATATTCGTACTGGTCTTCACGCTATTCTTCCTATCTAGCATCATCCAAGTACTTCCAACTGATGTGCAGGCAGAGATTATGGATCGTTCGATTATCGGCTGGCAGGTGTTAGCCAATTATGAATGGTTCATGTACGCTGCGGCTATCTTGATACTCACCGACAGCGTCCACCACCGCACCCATGCCGAAAAGAGCAAGAAGAAGAAAAAATAACGATTTGCCATAGCAGGGGTGAATCAGCTAGAATTGCTCCAGTCGCCAGGCTGGAGCACCCTATCGCATGATAGGGCAAATTCAATGTCTCTCGCGCCAACAATACCGTGATATAATAAACCTCGCCTCTTAATTTACGGGCCTGTAGCTCAGCCCCGACGATCCGCCATGCGGATGTCCGGGGTCCCGACCGCAAGCGTCGGGATTGGTTATTTATCAAAGTACCTTATATAGTTAATATCGCCCTAATAGCTAATATTACGGGCCTGTAGCTCAGTTGGTTAGAGCAGTGGCCTCTTAAGCCACGTGTCGTGGGTTCGAATCCCACCAGGCCCTCCAAGTAAAAAAGCCGACCCTTGTGGTCGGCTTTTTTACTTGGAATTGTCGCGGTAGCGATTTCGAATTCACGACGTACCGCGAAAGCGGTGTCGTGGGTTCGTACACTGTCAAATCTTTTGATTTGACAGTAAAGGTTAGATGATGGAATGACGTAAGTCAGTCTATCATCGTGCCGCCATCCCACTCATTCGACAGGCTCATGACAGGCAGGTCCCAAAGAAAGAGTCCGAGTCTGCCTCCTGTTTTTCTTTGAAATGTTATATTAAAACCATGTTCATAATGAAGTATTTAATTAGAATTACGATTTTTGCACTAGTATTACTTCTATTGGTGTCAGTGCTGTCACTATACATGGTGCTTAGACCCGGCAAGCTAGTGTCCGATACAACTCCTGCGGATCTAGGGCTGGACTATGAGAGAGTGGATTTTGAGACTGAAGACGGGGTGGAACTGGCAGGTTGGTTCATTCCAACTACAGGAGGAGAGACGAATACTACCGTAATCGCCATGCACGGCTATCCGGCCGACAAAGGCAATATATTATTTAGCGTATCCGAGCTAGCCGAGGATTATAATCTGTTTCTGTTTGATTTCCGTTACTTAGGTGAGAGTGGGGGTTGGTATTCGACTGCCGGAGCTAAAGAGACGCGGGATTTGAAGGCGGCAGTAGCGTTGCTAGAGGATGAATATAGCCAGGAATCATTCGGGCTCTGGGGATTTTCGGTGGGTGGAGCTGTCG
>SLRF01000011.1 GCA_007131065.1 Candidatus Saccharimonadota bacterium | reverse complement strand
TAGGTTGGCACGCAAACTGCGTTTGGGCGGAGTCATAGCATGAATTATCTCATAAATGCGGATCGGTTGCGTATCAGAGGTGAGCTTCGAGACGCAATACTAGCTTTGAGTAGTTAGTATTACGCAATGTATTGGGTAATTTGCTACAATAAAACGTAAGCGAAAAGCTAGATAAGGCAAAAATGAAACCGCTTAGACAAATCAAAAATTTCTTTATTCCTAATATACGGAATTCATTCCACCCGTACCTACTAAGAACTCCGGCGCTAGCTACGGTAGCGGCATCGTTGCTTTTTGCGCAGATTATATTTAACGTTGTCACTCATTCCCCCAGCATATTTGGTATGAGGCCATCGATCGAAGGTTCCGAGTTGACCGAGCTGACCAATGAGATTCGTGATGAACATGGATTGGAGCAATTGCGACGCAGTCCGAGACTGGAGCGGGCTGCCCAGGCTAAGGCGGAGGATATGCTGGAACGTGATTACTGGAGTCATTTTGCACCAGACGGGACTAGTCCCTGGTCGTTCATCAAGGAGGTGAATTATTCGTATCGGTATGCTGGAGAAAATCTAGCCAAAAGCTTTCAGACCAACCAGGGAGTAATACAAGGATGGATGCAGAGTTATGATCATAGGAATAATCTACTGGATAGTCGTTTCACTGAGATTGGTATCGCTACTGCCAGTGGAGCACTGGGAGACGAGAATACCACAGTAGTAGTTGCAATGTATGCTACTCCGCAACCGGTGAGCGTACACCTCGGTGAGGGAGCAGTACAGGGAGCATCTGATACATCAGATAGAGTCACGGTACCGGTATCCTATACATTAACTAATCCGTTGATGTCTCTTGCAGCGCTACCGATACTAACTCAGATGGCGGTGTTATCTGCCACGGGGCTTTCGGTACTGTTTGCGATGCAACACGTAGTGATACAGAAGAAGCGACTGCTCTGGGACGCGCATATACATCCTCGCCCAATCCTACAGGCAGTAGTCTTGCTGGGCGTGGCAGTACTATTAATACAAACTGGATTTGGAGTAGTGGGATGAGCAAAAAACAGTTACTAATCGGTTGGATGGTAACGTTTCTATCACCGGCTTTGCTCTTTGGAGCATGGCGGTATGTACCATACCCGGGAGCGTTGTTAGCGGCAGGAGCGGTAATAGGTGCTTATATCGGATTTATTCTTTATGAACATGCATATTTTCGCAGTTCACTCGATAAAAAGGTTGTCAAAGAGCAAATAGCAGTAGCGTTACTACTGCTAGTGCTATTTAGTTTCTCGGTGTAACTATCGTAAGATTGGGAGTTTTTTAACTAGCTCTTGCTCGCTCCACCACCGTCCTAGTCCCAGTTTCTGCTCATTGTTACTGTAGAGGATTGCCCAGAGAGCTATAACGTAGATGACATGATCACTGATTAACGGGTTGTTTTGAGGTGGGAGGTTGGCCATCCACATCATCAAGAACAGTAATGTTCCTGTAGCTACCGCTACTTTGATGCCGATTCCTAGTATGAGTGCGAGGCCGATCAGTCCTAACCCCAGCATGAATAGCCAGTCAACCGCTTCCAGCCCGGCCATTGAGGCGAACCAGTCGGCAAAAGGACCGCTAGTTCCGAATTGCAAAAAGCCCTCAGTCGGAGATCCACCGTTTAGCCAGGCTTGCTCTGAACTTGTCGAAAAAGTTAGTCCAAATGTTTTATCTAAGAATGCCCATAGTAGAATCCATCCTAACCCTATACGTACTCCCGCAAGTGCGTAGTTTGTCTTGTTGGTAAGTGCGCTCATATTTTTTTCGATCCTTTCGCTTATGGTTATATATTGCAATAATACCATTTTTACCCCAGTGGGTATAGATGAATCTAGTTAGAGTGTTGTTGATATGTGGTATAGGGATATGGCGCAAGCTGATGTGACATTTAAGGATTGTTTGTTTTCAGTAGTGGGTATTTGTAGCACCGCATCTAGCTTTTCTATATTTGCAAGGTCGATGCCGTCGACTTCGCTACCTAAAATCAATGCGGCTGGGAGTTCTGCCTGGAAGTCTGTGAGATTATTCGCTTCGGAAGCTATTTCTAGGGCGTAGACGTTCGATTCGGGAGATAGCGAGAGGATAGCTTCATCGAGTAAGTCGTAGTGGCGGAAATGACAGTGCTGGCTGGACCCTAGTGAAGTCTTCTCTATTTGAGAGTCCGCTTTTTTCGCTACGTGCGGCAATCTAGTGTCACCCGGGATTTTTGGATAGGGAGTAATCCCGCAGCATACGATTTCTGCCACGCCAAAGGCAGCGGCGTTACGGATGATGGCACCTACGTTGTGGGCACTTCGTATGTTATCGAGAATCAATGTTAGCTTATCCATGTGGATAGATTGTATAATATAGATAGACTTATGGGGAATGGATATGGAGCAGATAGGAGAGAATCGAAGAAAAGAATCGGTTGAAGGATCGTTTTCACTGGGGGAGTATCTCTCTACTCCGGAGAAAGAGGAGTTGATGCGAAGGTCCGAAGAGGTGTCGCGAACTATCGACCAGTTGCTAGTCTATGACGAGAACGGCGAACTGAAAGGGATACTAGACGATACTTATCTTGATGACCGGGGCGTACGTAGGCTAGCCGGTAACTCGTTTGTTCAGACCGAAGAGTTAAGTCATCTGCGGTTTATACTTAATACCAGCCCACGAGACCTACTGGAGCTAGACGATATCGAATTGCCCAGCGGAAGTACTTTGGGAGATGCTGTATATGCACGTGACGAAGTAGTGTCACTCTCTAAGAGCGAAGCAAGTACTATAGAAGAAGCAATAGCACGCAGGGCAGTGATAATCAGAATTGCGTGTGACGTAATCATAGAGGAGCTAGAATGTGCGGGTATAGAGCGTAAGTCTGCATAGGAATCGTAGATTTATAACAGGGTTGATGCACCCTGTTCCCTGTGCTAGAGTGTTATAGTTATGCAGACAAAAGTGGATAATTTCGAGAAAACATATCGCAAGAGTGAAGTTCCTACGGTCAGGTCCGGGGATACTGTGGCTGTGCATCAGCGCATCGTCGAAGGCTCTAAGGAAAGAGTGCAGGTGTTCGAGGGCGTGGTGATACGAACGCACCGCAAGGACTCGCTGAATGCTAGCTTAACAGTACGTAGAATCAGCGGCGGCATAGGAGTAGAAAAGACCTTTATGGTGCATTCACCGGCTATAGAGAAGATAGAAGTGCTTAGACACTCAAAGGTACGTCGTAATTACCTAAGTTACTTAAGAGAACGCTCCGGTAAGTCCGCTCGTCTTAAAGAAGTGGCTGAGAAGAAGCCAGAAGCGATGCTTGAAAAGGTGGAAGCAGAGGAAGAGGCACCTAGTAAAACTGCGAAAGACTCAAAAGAAGATAAAAGTACCGAATAGATAATTAATAACCCGTTACCCATAAAAGCATCTAGCTTGTAGTTTAGGTGCTTTTTTATTGGCTAGCATCTATATAAGCTATAGATATGGACAACACTGACTTAGTGGTAGGAGTAGATGAAGCAGGGCGTGGACCTTGGGCCGGGCCATTAACTGCCGCTTGTGTATTGACTTCTGAAGAGTGCGAAATAGAAGGTGTGCTTGATTCAAAAGTACTGAGCGGTTTGAGGCGCCGGGAGTTACAAAAGACGATTAAGCAAAATGCGATAGCGATAGGTATAGGTTGGGCAAGCGCGCGGGAGATAGATGCAATGGGATTGCAACAAGCCACAATTATGGCTATGGAGCGAGCTTACAGGCAATTACCGGCCGTTAAAGCGAGGGTGGTAGTCGATGGGAATATTAATTATCTGAATAAGTTTGAAGGTTCGGAATCTCTAGTGCGAGCCGATGCATCTGTGGAATCTGTAAGCGCCGCCTCGATAATAGCAAAATGTCATCGAGACAGCTTCATGGAGCGAATGGATGTTCTGTTTCCAGAATACGGATTCGCTAGTCATAAAGGCTATGGAACTAAGGAGCACTCCGTAGCACTGGAAATATACGGACCATGCATGCTGCATAGGCGGTCTTTTTCACCGATAGCAAAACAGCTAGGAGCACAGACGTGACTTCAAATGCAGAAAAGGGCGAGGATTTAGCGGCTGAATTTTTAGTAGAAACAGGATTTGAGATAGTTTGTCGGAATTGGCGTGATCGCTTTTGTGAAATCGATATAGTGGCGAAAAAAGACAAATGCATTCATATCGTGGAAGTAAAATACAGACAAGACAATTATCACGGATATGGATATGAGTTCGTGGACAAGACAAAGCAGCGTCGACTACTTAAGGCAGCGCAACGCTGGACGCAGGCGAATCGCTGGAAGGGTGATATAGTGATCGACGTAATAAGTATTGACGGCCAAGAGCTAGAACTTACTTATATTGAGAATGCGGTAGAGATGCCGCTACGCTGATTTGCAATGACATCGTGGTTACTGGCACACTCTACAAGGCTATTAAGTAAATAAGGCGAATCTAAAATGAACACTAACGACATCCGGCCACAAGACGATCTGTATCGCTTCGTAAACCATGAGTGGCTGGAGAGTACCGACATACCGCCTGACTACAGCGCTTGGAGCAATGGCCATGAGCTTACTCGTGTGGTCGATACTAGACTGCATGAGATTGTAACTTCACTGGAAGAGGGTGATTTTGCGGACGGCACCATCGAGCAGATGGTCCGAGATTTTTATATTTCCGGTATGGACGAGGAGCAGGCAGATAAAACGGGCCGCGAGACTCTTAAGAATTTACTAGACGGTGTTGATGAATGTAAGAATCTCTCTGATATTTATAAGTATGTTGGGTATCTGCATCGTAGTAGCGTTACTTTGCTTTGGAGCCTGTTTGTGTCTCCGGACGAGAAGGGAAGCGATAAATACGCGCTATTTTTGCATCAAGGCGGATTATCACTTCCTAGTAAGGATTATTATGTTGAAGAAGATGAAGATATGACCGATATACAGTCGGCCTTCAAGGATCATATACAGCATATGTTCCAAGAGTTGGGGTATGACAATATTAAAAAATCGATACCTGTCGACGTCTACGACCTGGAGTTTGAGTTGGCCCGAGCCTCACGTAGCGAAGCGGATCTACGCGATGTACATGCAAATTACAATAAATTTTCACACCATCAGCTTAAGAAGCGTACGCCTAGGATTGACTGGGATGCATATTTTGACGGTCTAGATATCGAGCCTCCGAAGGAGCTGGTTGTTGGTCAGCCGGAGTTTTTCGAAGCAGTATCCACGCTACTCAAAGAGTCGCAAGTCGAAACAGTGCGACAGTATCTGAAGTGGCATATAGTAGCTGATTTCGCCGGTAAATTAGGAGAAGATATTGCTCGTGAGAATTTTGAATTCTTTGGCAAGAAGCTTAGCGGTACCGAGAAGATGACTGACCGTTGGCGCAGAGTCATTCACAATATAGATGATCTTATCGGAGAGGCTTTGGGTAGGCTATATGTAGAGCGACATTTTCCACCTGAGGCAAAGGCGCAAGTAGAAGAAATGGTCACGAACATCAAGCAGGCTTTTGCGGACCGTCTCAAGGAATTGGACTGGTTAAAGGATAGCTCGAAGAAGCAGGCATTTAAAAAGCTTGACGCCACTCTAGTAAAGATAGGTTATCCCGATGAGATGATGCGTTATACAGGGCTTACAATCAGGCCGGATTCTTATTTGGATAATTATATAGCGGGAGCTAGATACATGTGGGCCTATTGGCTTAATCGTATTGGCAGGCCGGTAGATCGATCGGTCTGGTTGATGAGTCCGCCGACCGTCAATGCTTACTATATGCCCACAACTAATGAGATAGCTTTTCCGGCAGGTATATTACAGTCACCGTTTTTTGATGCTGGTGGTGATGAAGCCGAAAATTATGGAGGCATAGGTGCCGTAATCGGTCATGAACTGACTCATGGATTTGACGATCAGGGTAGTTTGTATGATGCAGACGGCAATATATACCAGTGGCAGAGTGATAGCGAGCAGGAGGATTTCAATAGACGTGCTCAAGTAATGGTAAAACAGGCCGATGACTTTGAAGTGTTGGATGGTAGATATCTACAAGGCAAGTTGACACTAGGAGAGAATATTGCCGATGTAGGCGGTCTGAAGATTGCCTATGATGCGTTGAGGAATGCCAAAAGTAAACGCGGTGAACAGCTAAAACCTGAAGATGCGCAGGAGTTTTTTATCAACTATGCCCGGGCATGGAGGAGCAAGAAGCGAGAAGAAGCGATGAAGCAGCATCTATTGACGGATGAGCATGCGCCTGGAGAGTTTAGGACCAATAATTCGGTTAGAAATATAGGGGCGTTTTATTGGGCTTTCGAAGTTAATAGTAGCGATAAACTATATCTAGACCAGAATCAGCGACTGGATATTTGGTAGTAGTCGCTTTGACATAGCAACAGGAGTGGAATATTATAAGATAAGTTAGTCGGCCAGAGCGGTCGACTTCTTTAGTTTTAGCCATGAAGGAGAATATATATGGAAGAAATGGATACCAAACAATTTATCATGACGATGCGTCAGATTGCCGAGGAGAAGAACCTCCCCTACGAAATCGTAGAGGATGCATTGGAGCATGCCATAGCGGCGGCATATCGTAAAGATTACGGAGAAAGAGAGCAGAGCGTAAGAGCGTCTTTGAATGTAAAGACCGGCGAATTTCGAATATTTATAGTCTATGACGTAGTAGAGGAAGTCGAAGACGAAGCTACACAAAAGTCTTTGGAAGAAGCAAAAATTCTAGACAAGGATGCTGAAATCGAAGGCACTGTAGAGGAGGAAGTAAAATATGAAGGCTTCGGAAGAGTGGCTGCTCAGACCGCTAAGCAAGTGATACTACAGAAACTTCGTGAAGCAGAACGCGACGTGGTATTTTCTGAGTATCAAGACAAGGTCGGTACTATACTTAATGGTACTGTCCAAAGGGTAGAGCCCAGAGTGGTGTATGTCGATGTCGGAAAGGCGCAAGGAATCCTACCTATGTCGGAGCAAATCCCTAATGAGCGTTATCGACCGACACAACGACTGAAGGTTTATTTAAGAGAAGTTGAAAGTTCTCCGCGTGGACCACAATTGATACTCTCCCGAGCTACTGCGGATTTTGTGTCACTGCTATTCCATAGAGAAGTTCCGGAAATGGAGAACGGTGCAGTAGAGATCAAGGCTATCGCCCGTGAAGCCGGAGTGCGTACTAAACTTGCGGTAGCATCTACTGTTCCCAATGTAGATCCAGTCGGTACCTTTGTGGGCGGACACGGAACGCGTGTTCAGGCAGTAATGAATGAGATCGGCGAAGAGAAGATCGATATCATATCCTATGCCGAAGATATGAAAGAGTTCATTATTAATGCATTGGCTCCAACTCAGATTAAGAAAGTAGAGCTGGACGAGAGCGAACAGCGCGCAGTTGTAGAGGTGGCAGAGGATCAACTTTCTATCGCTATAGGGCGTGCCGGACAAAACGTACGCCTAGCTTCTAAGCTTACTGGCTGGCAGATCGATATCGAGAGCGAAGACGGTGAGCTCCGAACGCAGACACCTAGTAGCGGGGATGAGGTAAAGGTTGTAGAGAAAGCTCCTAAGTCCGACGGAGGAAAGAAGGAAAAGAAGAAATATGTCAGCAAGGCAGACTTAGAGGCGTCACTATTAGAGTCGCTTAACAGTGCAGAAAAAGATGAAGAAGTTAAGAAAGAGGAAGAGTAAAACTCAATAATTAGCTATCTGGCACTCTTGATAGTAGAGTGCCAGATAGCGTATAGTATAAACTATACAGATACGTCCGTTACGATATACTAATAGGAGATGAATGTGGACGACCATTTCTTTGATTCCAACCTGACCGAGAATGCGCAAGCCAGTTTGCAGCAGGCTAACGAAATTGCCCGTGCACTTGGCTCAAGCTATATAGGAACCGAGCATATTTTACTCGGTGTATTACGGCAGGACGGCTCTATCGGAGCTAAGGTCTTGAAGAATGCCGGCGTGACTTTTGACAAAGCGCGGCTGGCGCTTAGCTTGACACCGAAAGCGCTGCAAAGTCCTAATGCACAGACCCTAACCTCACGAGGCTTGAACGAAACTGCAAAACTAACTTTGACGCTGTCGTGGAAGATAGCTAGAGATTTTGGGCAGAATGCGTGCGGTACAGAGCATATAATATTTGCCACATTGAGCCAGAAAAACACTAGAGCAACTATTTTGTTACGTGATATGGATGTAGATTTGGGCGAAGTAAGAAGTGAGCTACAGGAATATCTGCGTAATCAGCAATATCATTATGAAGAGCACACCAAAGAGAGACGGGCGCGCAAAAAGAGCCGTACCCCTACTTTGGACTATTTCGGCGTGGATCTAACCGCACAAGCGCAAGAACGGTCGCTCGATCCGGTTATAGGTAGAGAAGGGCAGATACAACGGATGGTTACTATACTGAATCGACGCACTAAGAACAATCCGGTATTGATAGGAGATCCTGGAGTCGGCAAGACAGCTATCGTCGAAGGATTAGCGCAGAAGATAGTCACAGAAGACGTACCTGAAGATTTGTTGGATAAACGTATAGTCGCCCTGGACCTTTCTAGTGTTATAGCTGGGACTAAATACCGTGGTGAGTTTGAAGAACGACTAAAACGCATACTGGACGAATTGCAGAGCGTAGACGATATTATTCTGTTTGTGGACGAGTTGCACCTAATAGTCGGCGCCGGAGCGGCCGAAGGCGCTATCGATGCTGGAAACATTCTAAAACCGGCTCTGGCTCGGGGACTCATACAAGTAGTGGGTGCTACTACTACTGATGAGTACCGTAAGCATATCGAAAAAGATGCGGCTCTGGAGCGTCGCTTCCAGACTATTATAGTTCCGGAGGCCACTGTAGATGAGACTTTGCAGGTTTTGCGAGGCTTACGTAAACACTATGAGAAGTATCACCGCGTAGAGTTGTCCGATGAAATACTGGCCGAGGCGGTAAAGCTTTCGAAGCGCTACCTGCCTGATCGCTTCATGCCGGATAAGGCTATAGATTTAGTTGATGAGACAGCTGCTCAAGTACGGGTATTGCGTGGCACTGAGACCGGTACCCAATCGCGTGAAATTCGTGCGCAGATTCGCGAACTGCACGGAGCTGTGGATGATGCTGCGGCAGATGAAGATTACGAACAGGCGGCAAGATTAAAGACTGAGATAAGCATATTGCAACAGAAGCTAGAGAGACAAGAGATGGTTGAGGCTCAGAATGGCGAAGTACTGAAAGTAACCGAGGAGGACCTAGCCGAAGTAGTAGCTATTATTACGGGAGTCCCACTCAAACGGCTGGTCAAATCTGAAGCTAAGCAACTGGTAAACCTAGAGAAAACCTTGCAACAGTCGGTTATCGGTCAGGAAGAGGCTGTAAGTTCTGTAGCTAGGGCGATACGGCGCAACCGTTCCGGCGTGGCCGATAGCAGACGACCGATTGGGTCTTTCCTCTTCCTGGGCCCAAGCGGAGTAGGTAAGACGGAGTTAGCCAGAGTGCTTGCTCGTGAACTGTTCCATTCGGAAGATTCGCTTATTAAGATAGACATGAGTGAATTTATGGAGCGACACAATATGTCCAGACTGCTCGGTGCACCGGCAGGATATGTAGGCTACGAAGAGGGGGGTCAACTAACAGAGAAGGTGCGACGCAATCCTTATTCGTTGATTCTATTTGATGAGATCGAGAAGGCTCATCCGGATGTATTTAATATGTTGCTTCAGATACTGGAAGACGGATATGTCTCGGATGCACATGGAAGACGGGTAGATTTTACTAACACTGTAATCATTATGACTTCGAATATCGGAGCGGAATGGCTGCATAAGGAAGCGGTACTAGGCTTTAAGCCCAATACCAACAAGAGTGAAGATCTCGATAGCTATCATGAGCAGGTGTCGGAAAAGGTTCGGGAAGATTTACGTAAAGAGATGCGTCCGGAGCTGCTAAATAGGATCGATAAAATAACCGTATTCCGTGCACTCACCCGGCAGCAGGTTCGCCGTATACTTACATTGCGGATTAAGGAGCTTGAGGAGCGGTTGTCTGATAACGGCCTAGGTATAGTATTTACAGCCTCTGCGCGTAAACATCTGGTGAATTCCGGGTACGATCCGGCTATGGGCGTGCGACCATTGCGTCGTGCCATAGAGGAGTTGGTAGAAGATGTAATAGCTACTAAATTGCTCGACGGCACATTTAGTAGCGGTGATGTAGTGCGTGTTAGTGTCAGCGATAATCAGCTTTCGTTTGAAGCTATGAGTGAAAGTGCGATTGCTCAAAAATAAAAAGCAATCGATTTGCTATAGTTAGGTTATGAAATTTCGTTTATTTTCAATATTTGTGGTAGGTCTGTTTTTTCTGCTCGCTTGGCAACACCAGGCTATATCCGACTGGTGGTTCCTGCGAAACTATGAGCCGAGTGAAGAGATATCTAGTTTGGCTAGTGATTCGTATATGAGTGAGCACGGGGAGAGACTTTTCTATCTTGCAGATCCGCGGATTAACGACAAAGAGGAGTTTAATGAGAACTGTCCGATAATAGAGAAAAGTTTCGTCCTGGGGTGTTATGCATCGGGACGAATATACATACTATCGGTTGATCAAGAAGCTTTAGATGGAGTGATGGAAGTGACGGCTGCTCATGAGATGTTGCATAAGGCTTATGATAGGTTGAGCGAGAGCGAACGAGCCGAGATAGTGGATGAGCTAGAAGACTTTTACGCTACCATTGAGAATGAAACACTGCGCGATCTAATCGATAGATATGAAGAGCGCGGAGGTGTCTCTGTAAGGCAAAATGAATTGCACTCTATACTGCCCACACAAGTGGTGGATATGCCACCGCAACTAGAAGAGTATTATGATAGATACTTTACTGATCGTGAATCAGTGGCTCGGATGTATGAATCGTACGAGGCTGTATTTATCGAGATCCAGGAGCGGATTGAAGAATTGAGAGGAGAGTTAAGCTCTTTGCGCAGCGATATATCGGTCATGGAGCAAGAGCTGGTTGCGACATCTGATCTAATTACTAATCTCAATCAAGAGCTTGAGCGTCGTGAAGATGAGGGTGATATCGAAGGGTATAACGAACTTGTTCCTGAGCAGAATCAGGCGGTAGCTCGCTATAACAGCCTCTTAGACCGGCACAGGAGCGCTATAAACACCCACAACCGCTTAGTGGATGATCTAAACGACATAGTGTTATACCATACGGATCTAGTAAACAGTTTGGACAGTTCGTTCCAGTCGATGTAGTTTAGCTGTTATAATGCATGTCGATGGCTAAGACAGTATTTGTATGTGGAGAATGTGGAACTACCGCTTTGCGCTGGAGCGGTAAGTGTAATGATTGCGGAAGCTGGAACTCCTTAGTTGAACAGCTACAAGAAGGTAGTAAAAGCAAGGGAGGTGCTACTTCTAATGCTCTTAAGACAACTTCTCTGCAGGATATATCAAGTAGCCAGGACGAACCTAGATTGGATACTAAGGTGGAGGAGTTGAACCAGGTATTCGGTGGTGGCATAGTTTCGGGAAGTCTGACTCTGTTGGCCGGTGAACCTGGAGTAGGTAAATCGACTTTATTATTGGAAATGAGCGCCAATCTAGCGGCTTCCGGCAAGGTTCTATATGTAAGTGGTGAAGAGTCGGTACATCAGATTAAGTTGAGAGCCCGCCGTCTCGATGTAGATATGTCAGATCTGGAGCTGGTGTCTAGTACTGATATCGATGCCGTAGTGGCGACCATACAGAAGCACGATTACGCGTTCGTGGTGGTCGACTCAATTCAGACTATGCAGACAGAAGAGCTGCGCTCTAATTCCGGCACCGTTAGTCAGATTTCTGGATCAACGCATAAACTGCAAGACGTAGCCAAGGTTAAAGATACTGCGATTTTAATAGTAGGGCATGTCACTAAAGAAGGAAGTATAGCCGGCCCTAAGATTCTAGAGCACCTAGTGGATGTAGTGCTTTATCTCGAGGGCGAGCGATTTGGTAGCTTTAAATTATTACGAGGCGTAAAGAATCGTTATGGGTCTACGCATGAGGTGGGTATATTCGAAATGCAAGAGAGAGGGATGTCGCCGGTCAAGAACCCTTCTGAGCGGTTCTTAGATGAGCGACAGCCAGGGGATGGCTCAGTGGTGTTTGCGACCATAGAGGGCACTAGAGCGCTTCTGGTGGAGGTGCAGGCTCTAGTGAGTCGGAGTCCGTTTGGTTATCCGAAACGTACTGCTGTAGGTTTTGATCTGAATCGATTGAATCTACTTATTGCCGTATTATCTCGAAGAGCCGGTATAGATTTAGCCGATAAAGATGTCTACGTCAATATAGTTGGTGGTATGCGTCTTAGTGAGCCGGCTGCAGACTTAGCCGTAGCTATGGCTATAGCAAGCGCTGCGAAGAAGAAGCCTGTTGTCGAGGGTAGTGTGGTTTTCGGAGAGGTAGGACTGAGTGGAGAGATTCGTTCAGTAAGCGATAGCGAGAAACGAATTAAAGAAGCCAAGAAGCTTAAATTTAAACAAGCTCTCGCTCCGCGTGGGAAGGACACTAGCAAATTCATCAAACCCACAAAGACTTTAGAGGAGGCTTTAAAGCACGGAC
>SLRF01000055.1 GCA_007131065.1 Candidatus Saccharimonadota bacterium | reverse complement strand
CGAACTATACCCGCTGACTCTATAGACGAATCATTAGTCGAGCTCATTTATGAAGAATCAAACAAAAGCTCTGATTGGTGGAGGCGAGTCGGAGCAGCTATTGTGGGCGACGACAGTGTAATTTATGTCTCACACAACGAACATCTACCCACAGAATACACTCCATGGATAGACAATGACCCAAGAAATAATGCGCGTCGTGGCGAGGGAGTCGAGGCTGCGACTGTACTGCATGCTGAATCTGCACTGGTTGCACGTGCCGCTAGAGAAGGCAACAGTCTAGAAGGGACGGAGCTATTCGTCACTACTTTTCCGTGTCCGACATGCGCCAAGCTCATAGCAAGGTCAGGTATAAAGGCTTGCTACTACACCGAAGGGTATGCCATGACCGACGGATTAAAGGCACTGAGAGATGCCGAGGTCGAGGTGGTTAAAATAGAGACTGACGATTCACGCACAAGAAGTGGAAGTGAATGGAGGAGCTATCCTGAGTTATAGAAAAAGGTAATTAAATATTTGCTTTATTTATAACAATGTTTTATTGTAATTTTCATGAGTAATGACCCAGAACGCCAGCATTATAACTTTAGACCAGAAGATGCAGAAGCTATTAATAGTGCTGAGTTGCACTTTGCTATAGATAGAATGTCCAGGGGCGAAAGAGTGAGCATATCAGAAATTAGAGTTACAGGTATAATCACAGATGCGGATCAAGAAGGCCTCTTGGAGCTATAAGCACGTGAAGATGGTGGTATATCGCACGTAGCAAAACTGACTGATGTAAAGCACTACACACTACTATATGCGCATACCCTACAGTAGCGGACAAGATGGTGCTTGTATCTGCAGACTTCGATCGTGATGGTAGCTATTCTGGCATCTCTATAGATATGACAGATTTTGAAAAAGGCATGTATAGACTACATATAGATGGAACCTTTACTGCTGTATCTGAAGATGGAGAAAGTGAACTCGGAGTAGTACAAAGAAGAATACTGGGTGCCAGGATTGATAGCTATTGCTTGATATAGTAGTTGTATTCTTGGCACGTGAACCACTGCTTAGCTTTTCGGCTTGGTTGTTCTGTCATCTTCAATAATCTCGATATCATTGACGTTGACTACTGTCACCTTTCCTGTCATCTTCCCGGCAATAGTACGAACTTTGGTATTGAATTTTCGACTCATACGAAATTTGACCGGATCATCCTCTGGGGATATATCGCTTGAAGGCACTATAAAGTGTATATGCAGGTGGTGTGCGGTAGCACCAGTCTCTTCTGGATTACCGAAACGCATAGCAATCGCACCTCCAGAAACATCATATTCGCCCTCCAGCCATCTTAAAAAATCGAACGCCTCCAACATAAACTCTTCGTCTAAATCTTGCAATCGTTCAGCGTGCTTCTTGGGTATGACCATCATATGGTGCTCAGTATTCTCGTACGGATACCCGTTATGAACTAAATATGAATGTTCGCCTTCTTCTATCAATCCGCCTCGTTCTTCATAATACTCCGGTATGTTGTCGGGGCACATAAAGCATATTCCACGCTCAGCAATATCTTCCATGTCATGAAGTTGCTCAGCAGTTCTAGCATGTTCTAGATAAATCTTGTCGGTGCTTTTGGGTTTAGGTGATTCGTTCATACTCTACAAATGTATATCCATAACAATTTCTCTCATCAACACCATGAGGCTCTCTATATACCTCGTGCCACACGTCTGGTAACTCAGGAAAAAAAGTATCTCCCGGGAAGTCGCCGTCAATTTCGGTAACATATAGCTTATCGGCATGAGGCATTGCTAAGTGGTAAACTTTTGCACCACCAATCACAAATAAGTCTCCATCGACTTCCATATCTAATACATCTGCAAAGGTATTTACAGTTTCACATCCTTCGATCTCTAAATCGTCTTGGGAAGTGAGGACTATATTGCGCCTATTCGGAAGTGGTCTTCCTATAGAATCGTATGTCTTTCTGCCCATTAGAATCGTATGACCCGTGGTCAATTCTACGAACCGTTTCATGTCTTCGCGCATCTCACCAGCCCAGGGTAGATCATTCTCACTGCCAATAACTCTATTATGTCCGTGTGCGACTATAATATTTAAGTTCTCCATTATACCGGAGTTCCTTCCATGTCTATTGGCGGATGAGGGTCATATTCTTCGACAGAGAAGTGTTCTACTCGAAAATCCTCCAACCTGACTATGTTGGGGTCAACTTTTAGCCTAGGAAACGGCTTAGGGTCACGAGTAAGTATTTCATCTTGAACTTTCTCGTAGTGTCTTTTGTATATATGAGCATTGTCGATCATATAAACGAGTTGCTTAGGCTTATATCCTGTAACTTGACCCATCATGGTCAGTAGGGCGCTATAGTGGATCATGTTGAACGGTAAACCTACAGGTGAGTCGGCACTTCTTTGCTTGTGCACTAGTGATATTTCCTTAGCATCAGTATCGACATCGAAACGTAAATCCCCATGACAAGGAACCACGACAACCTGTTGCTTCTGACCCTCTAGTCTTACTAGGTTATAGGGGATATAGGGGGTAATTATGTGTGTACGAAGCTCCGGTCGCTCCCTAATCTGTTGAACTATGGCCTGAAATTGATTAAAAGTTTTCCCATCTGCCATAGGGAAATCATGAAAGGCTGCTCCGTATGAACCCGGCCCTAAATCCCCAGTCTCCAGCCCTCTTTTGGCACATTTCTCTTCTGTTGCCCAGAAATGCCACCATTTACAGCCATAGCTTTCTAACTCTTCAACTGTACGAGCTCCATTTATAAAACCGATTATCTCGGCCAGGCCTTGTTTAGCGGAATACCTAAACGGTTGTTCATGCTGCTCTCTGGTTTGCCATTTCTCGATATTCTCCGGCCTAGAAGACGACATCAAGTCACGTTCAGTTATCAGTGGCACGCCATTCTCCATGTCGAAATACATGACATGTCCAAGTATCTGCTTTGATTCCTCATCCATGCCCGATCTTGTGATGCGACCATCTCTTACTATACGGTCTAATAATTCGTGATATTGCCAGTCCGGCTCTCTGTCAGCATCATAATCGACCGGATATTCATGTATTTCTTGTGGTCGCTCCATGTTCATCTCCACTTGATTGCAATCATTTTAACTCATTACCAAACAACTAGCATGCATAAGCATTAAAGAAATAAGCGGGAGGGGAGTGACATAATAACTGGTCGGGACGGTTGGTAAGTATGAAACGAGTGGGGTCGCCACTGCGCTATACTCTACTTTCGCAACCAACCGTCCCGGTGATATGCCAAATCAGATGGATCTCACCCAACTTAGCAAGAACCCTCCAGCTCATGCTGCACTTCGTAGCTGAGACGAAGTTTCGAAAAGGAACACAGCCTTCGGCGGATACTGCGTACAGTCCCAGTCGAAATCAAGCTGCCCTGCTGACGTTGCCTCTTCAATGCAACGTTCTAGCTCCGAAGATGAGTCAAGATCAAGTGCCAACGCCAGCTGATCCCAGCCCGCATACTGACATTCAATTTCAACCAGTCCGTCGCTTTCGCGGCTTCGCCTCTGCAGTCTGTTTATAGCAACCAGTGCAGATGATCTATCGCATCGATCTTCAGGCTGGGAGACTCCATTTCCACGGAGTTCGAATGCCTGAGGTCGATCGATAGTACCCTTGACGCGAACATCTCCTTGCTCGACTGCGGCACGTACCACGCTGCGGCAACGATCGATATCGCCAGTGTCGAGATGCAGTTTGAGTTGTTCGTATGGATTCCGAGCCCCGCTACCGATGCTACCCTTCTGCTTGAGTAGCTCGATAAGCTTCCTGACGTCGCTGTTCTTTACACCCATACGGCACCTCTATTCAGGGCTTTGGAGGCCTAGAGCCACTGCAACCGGTATCGAACACTTGTTGCAACGCCTGTTGCAGGGTTGGCTGCACGGGGCTTTCTTGAGTCTTCATGCCTGCTCCTTCTCCCGCTTTGTCAATGTATCCCTTAGAGTTAACCAAGGGCTGGAATCGTGATGATTCCATACAAACCTTGCTCGCAATCAAGATTCGTATGGAATCACGCAGTTTTAATTGTTAAAAGAAAAAGCCCCGGACTTTTTTGGTTGAAGTCCGGGGCTTTGATATTTATTCGCCAATCAGGGCTTCAACCTAGCAACTAACCAATAATGAGCACGAGACCGCTAAAAAGCGGGCTGGATGTGTTCAGTGGTGTAGCTGTAGGTTGAAACAACATACTATTCAAGCTAGAGAATAGTAGTTAGTTTGTCAAATAAGAACTACCGCTTTTCGTTGTAAAGTTGCGCGTCTGCCTCGTGGAGTACAGCCGTCCAATCTTCTTGTTCGTCGTATCCAGCCAAGCCAATTGATACTGAGAATGACAGCTCAGAGCCGTCATCTAACTGTAACGAATTGTTGCTGAGAACACCCTGCAGCTTTTCCCGTACAGTCTCGGCTTCATCAACATCCGTATTCACTAGACATACGATAAATTCGTCTCCCCCCGTCCTAGCGAATATATCGCTATCTCTGATTTCATCCATAACACAGGAAGACAGCCTTTTCAGTACTGCATCACCGGCTAAGTGGCCGTAAGTGTCATTGACGTCCTTGAATTTATCTATATCCAAGCAGAGCATGGAAAATGTGGTTTTGGGCTCTTGGTATCTTTCTCTTTTTACCCTGTCCCACTCCTGATCCATTAAAAGCTTAAAGCCTCTGCGATTGAGCGCAGAGGTCAAGGGGTCCAGCAGCGCGTCCTCATACGCCTTTGAAAGCTCAGCCTCGAGCTCAGCTATTCTATCTTGGAGTCTATTCACCTCGTCTATATGCACGTATTCGCCGGAGTCGGCAAAAGGGGCGGAGTTGGGATTGTTCATAATACATACTTTACAATGTTAATCAGTATTCAGCAAGTTCATATTTTGACATAATAACGCACTGAGGATAAAATACTCTGCAGGTGAGCCAAAGACCGTAGCGCGCCGAACCTTGCAAGCAAGGGACGGGGTTAATAATGCTACCGAGGTGATATCAGCTATAACTATGTTGATTCTCGAGAATATATGTCTTTGGTCGGTCGATGCCAAAGACTTTTTTAATGCTCACTAAAAATTAATAAGCAAAGGTGATATATGGCAATTTCACGCTCGCAAAAGGAAGCTCAAGTAGCCGCGCTCAAGGAAGATTTCGAGCGCAGTAGCATGAGTGTACTTACTGCATACAGCGGCCTGTCCGTCGCCGCCTCTCAAGAACTGCGTAAGCAGATGAAGGAACAAGATGGAAGTTTTCGTGTCGTAAAGAATGCCATGCTCAAAAGGGCAGTCTCGGAAAGTTTTAAGGATTTAGACATTTCCGACCTAGAAGGCCCGGTAGCTGTAGCCTTCGGTTACGGCGACCAGGTAGCACCGGCCAAGACACTAGTAGACTATGCCAAGAAGCATGGAGCGCTAGAGCCGATCGGTGCGATTAACGCTCAGGGTGAGATGTTCGATGCAGAGCAAGTCAAGCAATTAGCTGAACTACCTAGCAGAGAAGAGCTTACCGCTCAGCTAGTGGGAACGATTGCCGCTCCACTGTCTGGATTCGTACGTGTACTCGACGGCAATATTCGAGGCCTGGTAACGGCACTTGACGGTATAGCAAAAGCTAAGGAAGCATAAATAATTTAACCAAGGAGGCCAACTATGGCAGAAGCAAAAGACAAGAAAGAAGAGAAAGCAGAAGAGAAGACTGAGATTCCAAAGAAGTTCGAAAAACTCGTAAAGGAAATCGAAGAGCTAAGTACGCTAGATCTAAGTGAACTGGTCAAAGTACTAGAAGACCACTTCGACGTATCAGCTGCAGCACCAGCAGCAGTTGCAGCAGCCCCAGCAGCCGGTGCGGAAGCAGGCGAAGCAGCAGAAGAAAAGAGTGAATTCACCATCACACTTAAGGACGCAGGATCCAGCAAGATCAACGTCATCAAGGCCGTACGTGAAATCACCGGACTAGGCCTAGCGGAGAGCAAAGCAATAGTCGACGGCGCACCAAAGGCCGTAAAAGAAAACGCGCCTAAAGACGAAGCTGAAGAAGCTAAGTCCAAGCTAGAAGAAGCAGGCGCTACAGTAGAGCTCGAATAACGAGCTCGAAGATGCTGAGCATGGTCGAAGTACCGTAGAGCTAGAGCAGTCGCTTACGACTCTGTACTTCCGGAAGAAAATACCTGCTCGGGAAACTGAGCAGGTATTTTATACATAATTATTGATTCATGCACTAGATATAAATGTTGTATAAATATTTTGACTTTTGTATAATGAAACTGGTAAAGTGTGGTGAGATGTAAAGTCTAGGGAGCTTTATTCTACGTTTATATATAATTAGGACACAAACATGGCAGACATCGCAGACAAACAGATAAAGCGCATGCGCGCATTACTTGATGAAGCAGAGACTAGCGTCGCAGCGGCTAAAGAACTTCTTATAAGCTTAGTGGGAGAGGAAGATGCTCCTGCTCCTGTAGATTCAGCTAGCGAAATAGGCAAAGTAATAGAAGGTGTCTTCGACGGGCAGAATATGATTGGACCTGACGGAAAGACATACCCAGTTCCTGCCAACTATTCTTCGAAGTCGAAATTGGTTCAAGGTGACATCTTAAAGCTGACCATAGCTGATGATGGAACATTCATTTATAAACAAATTGGACCCGTACCTCGCAAGAAAGTCATAGGTACTGTAGAACAAAAAGGCGGACAGTACTTTATCAAAGTTGATGAGAAAGAATACCGTGTATTGCTAGCTAGCGTTACCTACTTCAAGGCACAGCCTGGTGATCAAGTCACGGCGGTGATACCGGAAGACGACACTGCGGAATGGGCCGCAATCGAAGCTGCAATTACAGACTAGTAAATTTAGTCGCCAATATTTTATAGATAGTTTTTGAATAATCTGGCTGGAATTTTATGTCCAGACAGGGCATACTAATATACAGCAAGAGGCGTAATCCATTGAAAGATAATGGGAGGAAAATCAACACGTGCTATTCGATATAAATATCTTTATTCGTAACGCGCCAAAGAATCTGCAAGCGTCACAGCAACAAGCTCTGAACCTAAAACGGAGCAATAAGTAATGGGTAAAATTGCACTATATCGTGATTACCGAAGCAGAGACTTTAATGAGTTGGTAGGTCAAAAACTAGTAGCTTCAACACTGGAACATGCCGTAAAGAACCAGAGCGTTTCACACGCATATCTCTTCACTGGACCGCGCGGAGTAGGTAAGACTAGTGCAGCCCGAATCCTCGCACGCAGAGTCAATGAGATTGAAGACACAGGAGAGCACCCCGATATAATCGAGATTGATGCAGCCAGCAACAACGGAGTAGAAGAGATTCGCGAACTACGAGAAAAAGTTCACGTATCACCGAATTTCTGCAAGTACAAAGTCTACATAATTGACGAAGTGCACATGTTAAGCAATGCTGCGTTTAATGCACTTTTAAAAACCCTGGAAGAACCCCCTCAACACGCTATATTCGTACTAGCTACTACTGAACCGCACAAATTACCGCAAACCATCATTTCTCGGACTCAACATTTTCCCTTCCGACCGATTAGCAAGGCTGAAACCGTATCGCACCTAGCCTCTATAGCAAAGAAGGAGAAGATCAAAGCCGATACAGACGCATTGGAGCTTCTAGCCGAACTAGGAGAGGGTAGTATGCGTGACAGTATCAGTCTGCTGGATCAAGCAAATTCTGCAGGAGTCTCTGCGATAACGGTAAAACACATACAGTCACTTCTCGGTTTAGCTCCTTCAAAGCAGATAGACAAACTACTAGAGGCACTCACCAAAAGTGACATAGCAAACACCGTAGAGGTTTATGACCAGCTACTATCAGAAGGTGTACCGCCGCAACTTCTACTCAAACAGCTTCTGCTGCATACACAGAGAAAGCTAAGAGCCAGTATAGAAAAAAGCGACGACATCGGAAGCCTTCGTTACATCATGAAAGTACTTTCTCGTGTACCTGGCATGATCGCGCATAGTGAATTCGCTCTCGAGGCCGCTCTTCTAGAAATCGCCTCTGGACCAGGACAGATCGAGCAGAGTCAATCTAGCGAAGCTAAATCGTTCCACTCGCGTATCAAAAGAGCGAGTCAGACTCTAGACACTACACAGAAGAAATCTAAAAAAGAGTCGCGAGAAAGCACCCCTAAATCGACCGAAGGAAAAAATACCGACTCGAAATCTACTAAATCTAAACATAAAACCAAAGTTGATAACAATTCCTGGATCAAAGCCCTAAGCATTATAAAGAAGCAACATTCCACGCTTTTCGGATTGCTACGTAACACGGAAGCTAATCTAGAAGATGGTATCTGCGAAATAGAGGCACGTTTCGTCTTCCATCACCGGCGCTTAAGTGAACTTAGCAATAAAAAGGCTATAGCGGAAGCATTGCGCGAAGCCACAGGAGACGATATAGAGATTGTACTAAAGCCTATGCAGACCAAACAATCTAACACCAAAAAAGATGAGGCCTCCAAGGAGGAAGACGTCGATGCAATAGCGCAAGTAACTCAGATACTGGGAGGAGAGGTCGCAAATGGCTGATACCGCAAAATTACCACCGCAAAACGTACAGGCAGAAAGTAGTCTTCTCGGCAGTATCCTGCTCGATCCAGACGCTCTGACCAAAATAGCTGACACCGTGCGAGAGAACGATTTTTACGAAAAAAGACATGCGCAAATTTTCTCGACCATGCTTGAACTCTACGACAAGCAAAGATCTATCGATGTACTAACACTCTCTGAAAAACTTGAAACTAAGAAGGTCATAGAAGACATAGGAGGTTCGAGCTATATCACTGAACTAGCCAATTCCGTACCTAGCGCAGCGCATATACATGAATACGCCGAAATTGTTACCAAGAAGGCGACTTTGCGCAGATTGATAGAAGCAGCCCAAGAGATAACTCAGCTAGGATTCAGTGACGACGACGATACCGACGCACTTATCGACAAGGCAGAGCAGCTACTCTATGGAGTGTCGGAGAGTAAGAATACTCAAGGATTCCGGGCTATAAGCGATGTACTCAATGAGAGTTTCGACCGTATTGAAGAGCTCAGCAAAGACAAAAACAAATTACGCGGTGTACCGTCAGGTTTCCGCGGATTAGACAATATACTGGCAGGACTACAGAATTCCGACCTCTTAATCCTTGCCGCCCGTCCAGCAATGGGTAAATCATCGTTCGCATTAAATGTAGCGCACAATGTCGCACTTAACGAAGGAGTTCCCGTGGGTGTCTTCTCCTTGGAGATGAGTCAGGAGCAGCTGGTCGATAGATTGCTCAGTTCAGAAGCAGGCGTAGATTCCTGGAAATTACGAACCGGTAATTTAGAAGATAGCGATTTCGCAAAAATCGGTGAAGCCATGGGCGCACTCTCAGAAGCACCAATATTTATCGACGACACTCCTATGATGAATGTGATGGATATGCGCACTAAAGCCCGACGCATACAGAGCGAACATGGATTAGGACTTATCATCGTCGACTATCTACAGCTGATGAGTGGGCGCGGTAATTATGGCGACAACAGGGTGCAGGAGGTTTCAGAAATATCCCGTGGCCTAAAGAGCCTTGCTCGTGAACTCAACGTACCGGTAATAGCTCTATCGCAACTATCCCGTAGTGTCGAATCAAGAAATCCTCAAATCCCACAGTTAGCTGATCTTCGCGAATCGGGAAGTATCGAGCAAGATGCCGATGTAGTGATGTTTCTATATCGCGAGGATTACTACAATCCCGATACCGACAGACAGCACATTACAGACTTATTCATTAAAAAACACCGTAACGGTCCTATAGGTCAAGTCGAACTATTCTTCCATGAGGACAAGACGCAGTTTAGACAGATCGATCAAAAACGCTGATTTGTTGCAAACTTAAGGAGACCGACTAAAGACTATGAAACTATTACCGAAACGCCGAGCAGATTCAACCGACAGCCAATTTAAAATTGCTGAGCAGTCATACGCTATTAAAAAGTTTATGGAATCGATAGGTGACTGGCTAGCCCAACAAAGAGAGTGGCTGGTGGCAATATCCATACTCCTGATGGCTTTTTTGATACGAGTCTGGAAGCTAGCTAGTCTGCCGGTCGGCTTGCACCCCGATGAAGCTCAGCACGGATTAGACGCACAGCTACTTCTAAGAGGTGATCTCCAGCCCTTTTTCGAAAGAAGCGGTGACGCTATGCTTAGCTATCTACAGTCTGTAAGTATAGCTCTAATGGGCAATACTGCACTAGCTCTGCGTATAGTACCGGTGCTTATAGGCGTAGTGGCTGTATGGATGACCTATCTGGCGGCACGTAATTGGTTTTCGCACCGAGTAGGTGTATTCGCCGCCCTTTTTATGGCAACCGCGCCATGGGCAGTGCAGATCAGTAGACTTAGCCTTAGCGCAGTTCTATTGTCTCTGCTTGTGCCGACTTTAATCTGGATTATCTACAGGGCTATAGACACCCACAAAGCCGGGTGGTATGTAGCAGCCGGCGCAATCATGGGTCTGGGAGTATATGCCGACACAATATTCTTCATGAGTATTATAGCGGTAATAGCTGTATTGGTGTTCGCGTGGTTTAACTACAGAGAGCGTTTGGAAGAACTTAAACAGCCCATAATCATTATGCTACTAAGCATAGCAGTTGTATTACTACCCTTAGGTTTATACATAGCATTAGAAACACAGACGTATATAGAACGCGACACTATAACCAATCTCAGCGAAGACTTCGGACAAACTATCTCGGATATGCCAAGAGCTGCTATCGATACAGCCTTAATGCTACATATCGAAGGTGATAGCAACTTTCTTCACAATCTAGGCAGACAGCCACATTTAAATGCACTGACCGGGGTAATGCTGGTGCTGGCTACTATGCTGTGCATACGACGCTTCCGTGATATACGCTACGTATCTTTACTGGCTATATCTATAGCTATGCTCACGCCAAGCATACTTGCGCTTGATGAAGCGCCTAATGCACTTCTAGCGGCCGGTGCCATAGCACCGTTATCGATATTATCCGCTATAGGACTTAGTGAGCTATGGATGCGGTGGCGTGGAGTGTTCCCTAAAAACCTATTAGCTCGCCATACAGCTGTCGTAGCAATATTAGTAATTCTATCTAGCGCCGCCATATATGATTTACAGCGCTACTTCATAGCCTGGGCTAATGCACCCGAATCATTCGCAGCACATCGAGAAGAATTACAGACCAGCGCCGACTATATAGTTGAAAATCCGGCAGAAGGAACCAGCGTCATTGCACTAGATGAACCCGAAGATTTCGCACCAATCGATTTCTTAACCGCAAATAGCCAAGAGGTGATTAGAATATCGACCGATGAAATTGCGGGATACAACTTCACGGAAAATGATCGGCTTATAGTCCCAATAGTTGACGGACAAATAGAATACGATTTCGAAGAGCTAGAACATGTAGAGTCGATATATTCAACTCAAAGACCACAAGTATTGCTCTTGCGAATATATGATACTGATAGATAAAACCTATCAGTTTGTTACAATAAGAAAGTAATAATTCAAGACGAGGTATAACAGATGAATCCAAAGCAGTTGATGCAACTACGCAAAATACAAAAAGAGCTAAGCAAAGAGGTAGTAGAGGTAGAGGCCGGAGATGGTGCTGTAGTAATACAGGTCAATGGTGAGCAGAAGGTCAAGAAAGTCACCATAGATCCCGAAAGGACCGAGGACATTGCAAAGCTAGAAAAGTGGTTAGAGTCGGCTATAACGCAAGCTATCACGAAGTCTCAGCAAATTGCAGCCGAGAAGATGAAGAGTGCTTCATCAGGTTTAAATCTCGGTATATAAATGCTCCCAAAGCCTCTTAGTGATCTAGTTGAAGAATTGAATAAGCTGCCTGGAGTAGGCCCGCGCACTGCAGAGCGACTAGCTATGGCTATATTGCGCCGTGGCCAGGGCGATGCTGGTATGCTAGCTGACGCGCTGCAGAATCTTCACCAGAACATCGGCGAGTGTGAAGCTTGCCACAACTTAAGCAGTCAGAACCTTTGCAGTGTCTGCGAGAACCCCCGTCGCAATACAACCGTTGTCGCTATAGTGGAAGACGCTCTAGACGTAATAGCACTAGAAAGAGTTGAAAGCTACGACGGTGTCTATCACGTACTAGGAGGGATAATATCGCCTGTAGACGGCATCGGCCCCGAGCAACTAAATCTACGCACACTCGAACAGCGAGTAGCCGACCAATCGGTAGAAGAGATTATACTGGCCACCAATCCTAGCGTAGAAGGAGAAGCAACAGCACACTATATAAGGCGCATGTTCCCAAATATACGTATAAGCCGTCTAGCCAGAGGGCTGCCTATGGGTAGCGACCTTGAATACGCCGACCAAATTACTTTAAGCCGAGCCCTGGAGGGCAGGCAGGCATTATGAATTACAATCCTCAAGCTCTACATAGCTTCCAGAAGCTTCTAGACGAAGCTGAGCATATTCTTATACTACAAGCGGAGCATGTCGATGCCGACAGTCTAGGTTCCAGTATCGGGCTAGAAGCGGCGCTTGCCGGTCTGGATAAAAAGACCACGATGTATTGCCATGACGAAGTTCCAACGTATCTTCGCCATATCACAGGATGGGATAGAGTAACTTCAGAATTCCCAAATTCGTTTGACCTAACTATTCTAGTCGACTCCAGCACTACCAACCAACTAGAGAGAACCTGGAGCGAGCACAAGAGCACATTACTCAAAAAACCTTTCGTGTGCATAGACCACCATATGTCCGAAACCGCACAGATTGATGGCGAGTCAGTACTGCACCTAATAGACAAAACCGCCGGTGCTAGCTCACAACAGGTAGTCGAACTAGCGCGACATTTCCAGTGGAGTATAAACCCCGAGGCAGCCTATGGACTCGCTTCTGGTATTAAGGCCGACACCGTCAATCTCTCTACTAAGCAGACTAGTTCAGCGACCTTTGAGGCAATGGGCT
>SLRF01000047.1 GCA_007131065.1 Candidatus Saccharimonadota bacterium | reverse complement strand
CTGTAGCATTAGCTCCTCAGCAGGTGTAGTGACTAGTATTTCCACGGCTTCGCTCGATAGCTCGCCTTCATATCGATCGACTTCCGGTTCCTGAGGGAAAGAGGCGCTAAGGCCTAGTTCGTCGTTGATGTATTCGATCCAATCATTAGCTGTAAAGAATAGTTCCGGTTCATCTATACGACTATGACCTTCCCTGCCGGGAGTGTAGAGTGCGAAAATTAATAATCCGACAGCAACAAGCAGGATTACCGTTATATTGATGGCTACCTTGTAGCGCTTAATCCAGTCGTTGTTATTGGTATCGCTTTGGTCTCTCTTCATTGTTCTAATCCTAGCAGGCGCGACATCAAAAGAGAAAGCGGTGCATCGTAGACTTGGTATCGATAACCATCCGCCTAAGGCGGATGATAGATACAAGTAACGATACACCGCTTGGGTGCCCCTATCAGAGCAGGACTAGAAGTCCCACTGCATGAGGTTCTCGTTCCAGAGTGCGGTGAGGACGTATCGGTCGGAAACGTCTGCGAGCACTGGGTAGAGGTACCTCTCGAGGAACCACTTGGCGTCGACGCCGTCGTCCCACTCAGCCTTCGTGATGGCGATGATGCTGACTTCGGGCAAGTCAAGCCCGATGCGCGAACTGTGCGTGGTAGCGGCCGCAAATTCTTGAGCAGCCTGCTTCTGATACAGCTTCTCATCATGCGCGTACTCCATGGTGGCTTCATGGATTTCGGCAAACGACTTCAGCATGACGATGGGATGGAAGGCCTGGCCACCAGTACGTTCGCCGATCATCTCTCGGAGAGCGACCATGGCTTGACTGTCCTCAATGACCGACTGGCTGATGAGCACGGTCGGTCCACTGCCTTCTTCTGCGTCGATGTCTGACAAGGTTCTACTCCTGATAGTTGGGGTATACATCATCACGATTTGCGATAATGCCTCAGGCATTCTGGGTTAAAACGGTAGTTTATGCAAGCATAAGCCTTGTAGGTATATGCCCCATGATTTACTAGCGGAAATCAGGGTCTATACGGCGCATGATGAGCTTGTGTATCTCACCGGCTATGATAACGGCGACCATAGCTACGGCGGTAGTGATGAAGAAGTGGCTGGCACTAATAGCTTCAAGAGATAGCGCTCCTTGCATCGGTCCAAACAGGGCTATTAAGTGCATTGATATAGCTATGAATAGTCCGACATAGAAAGATTTGTTCATGACGCGAATGCGGAAGAATATCGACTGCCAGAGTGAACGGGCGTTGAAAGCATCTGCCCACTGCATGACGACCAATACGCTGAAGGCTATGGTTCGGGCGTATTCCTCGGAAGTGAATTGCAGGAAGTAAGTGAAGAATCCCAAGGTTACAATCGCCATGACGCTAGCTATAAGTATCATACGAGTGATGACTATCTTACCTAGTATCGGCTGTTTGGGGTTGCGCGGTTTGCGATCCATCAGGTCGTCTTCACCAGGCTCGAGACCGAGTGGTATCACCATGGCCGAGTCAGTTACTAGGTTGATCCATAGAATCTGTACGGCTAGGACCGGCATCGGTACACCTAAGACCAGCGCCATCATTATGGTGAGTGCTTCACCGGCATTGGTAGTAAGTAGCAAAAAGAGCATACGCCGGATGTTGTCGAATATCTTCCTGCCCTCTTCTAGCGCTGCGGTGATGCTGCTGAAATTATCGTCGAGTAAGATGATGTCACCGGCGTCTTGAGCTATTTGCGAACCGCTTCCCATGGATAGGCCGATATGAGCGTTGGTAAGGGCCGGTACGTCGTTTACCCCATCCCCGGTCATGGCGGTGATATCTTGTTCTTTGAGTACGGTAAGGATACGGTGTTTGTGCTCAGGAATCACCCGGGCGAATACACGGGAGCGAGCGACAGTTTCGGATAATTCCTCATCACTCATATCGGCCATCTCACGACTGTCGAAAACCTGCTCGCGAGTCTCACATAGTCCTAACTGCTTGCCGATCGAGAATGCCGTCTCGAAATGGTCACCGGTAATCATGCGTACAGTCACTCCTGCGCCCTGGGCCTTCAATATCGATTCCTTGGCCTCGGGTCGCAGTTCGTCGGCTACTGCCAGGAGGGCTAGGAATTCCATCTGGGTATCTTCTAATTCTTCTAATGACTCTACATCGGAATCTTTGATGCGGGCCAGAGCGATGACGCGGAGGCCTTGAGTGGTTAGTTCATGCAGTTGGTCTTCTACTTTCTTGTGCTCTTCATCGCTAAGTGAAGTATTACGTAGTATGCGCTCAGGAGAGCCCTTGAGATATAGCCAGGAAGTGCCCTCTTGCTTCCAGACGTTTCCACTCATAGCTAGCAGTTGGTCGAACGGTAGTGATCGGATGTGAGTAAATGATTCGGTACTGGTCTCGTGATTGCTAGCAAAATGCGCAAAAGCACTGTCTAGCGGGTCGTGAGATACGCCCTCTTTTTGGTTGGCACTAAGCATTAGGTGTAGTGCAGTCTCCTTCTCTTCCTTGTCGTCGTATAGGTGCCATACTTGGTCTACTTCGAGCTGGTTCTTGGTCAACGTGCCGGTCTTGTCACTGGCTATAGTGGTGATGAGTCCGATATTCTCTATCGCTGCCATATTGCGTACTAGCGCTTTGCGCTGGGCCATGCGGCGCATTCCTAGGACTAATATGACCGATATGGCAATCGGCAGTCCTTCCGGTATGACCGATACCGATATGGCAAGCATGAAATGGAAGGCTTCGGCCAGTTCGATTCCGCGCAGTAGACTAAGAGCCAATATGACGGTGGCTATACCGGCTACGACGGCCACTATCTGGGATATGAGCTTGTCGATCTTCTCTTGAACTGGTGAGCTGAGTTCTCCGTCTTGGCTGAGTACGGCTAAGCGACCGAATTCGGTTAAGTTGCCGGTCTGGGTGATGACAGCAGTCGCTTCTCCGGATGTAAGGAAAGAGCCTTGGAAAAGCATATTGACGCGCTCATATACCGGGTGGTCGCCTTCGAGGGCTTCGGTCTGTTTACTGATGGGCTCTGACTCCCCTGTTAACATGGCTTCGTCTACGCGTACATTGTCGGCCTCTAATATGCGGGCGTCGGCGGGTACTTTCTGACCTTCATAAAGCCTGACTATATCACCAGGCACGATATCCTCTATCGGTACTTGCAGGGATTTACCGCCTCGGAACACCTCGACATCGGCGGCTTCGTATTTTTTGAGTGATTTAAGGACGCGTTCAGTAGATGCGCGCTGTACGTAATATATGCCTGCGCTGATGAGTATGATGGCGATAATTATATATGCGTCGGTGTAGTGCTGAGTATAGAGGCTAATTCCGGCAGCGATAGCTAGAATAAGCATAAAGATACTGCGGAACGGTTCTATAAGCTTCTTCCACCAGGGTTCTCCGGCTACTTCTATGACGTTATGGCCGTATGTTTCGAGTCGGGTATTGACCTCTTCTGATGAGAGGCCGTGACGGGTTGACTTGAGGCCTTCTAGAGTAGCCTCGGTAGTTTGTTTGTAGTATTCCATGGTGTTTTATAAATCTGGAGAAGAGGGCGAATTCGTCCGCTACTGCCTTGCTTCGATTTTACTACACTTATGCTTTATTGTGTATGTCTATTCCTAGTGGCTGATATAGGGCATTTGGCGTAAGTAGGTATCGTCTTCTAGCTGGTTGAGCATGAAATCGGCTACGTCAGCTCTAGATACACGGTATCTTACGCCTTTGCGCACTAGACCTACGGAATAATCTCCGGTCTTCGGTCCGTTGGTTAGACGCGTGGCGCGTACAATCACCCAGTCTAGGTCGCTTTCCTGGATGAGTCGTGCGTGTTCTACGCCGTCCTGGATGATGCGCCTCAGTAGTATGAATATAGCTAGGTTTAGTGTTTTGTCGAGGAACCCCGGTTTGTCACCTGGGTCGCGAACACCGCTACCAGTTAGGCTTATTAGCCTTTTAATCCCGTGCGAACGGCAGGCAGAGATGATGTTTCGCATGCTTTTTGCCTGCATGTTGGCCGGTGTATCGGTGCCATGACCCAACGCGCTGATGATGGCGTCTGCACCGGTAGTCGCGAGCTTGACGGCGTTCTCATCCATAGCGTCACCTTCGAATACTTCCAGCCGGTCGCTGTCGGGGAATGCATCCACTATGTGGTAAGAAAAGGCCATTACCTCATACCCACGTTCCAGTGCTTGCTCGACTAGATGGCTTCCTGTCTTCCCTCCTGCTCCGAATATGACTACACGCATCAACAACTCCCTTACTCTATCTACATTTTAGCAAGTTTATGCGATAGCTGCGTAAGTGGCGTATTTGTCTCTGGAGTTGTCTTCGCTATACTAGGTGTTAATGATTAAGGCCATATTTATAGATTTTTTTGGCGTTGTATTCCCCGACACACTAAACGAGTGGGTAGCTGATAGAGGCATTACTGACAAGAAGTCGATACACGATATAGCAGTAGATGCCGACTTAGGGCGCATAGACACTGATGAGTTCTTTAAGCGCCTTGGCGAGGTGGCAGGTATAAGCGGCGAACGGGCACGAGAGGAGATGGCTAAGTTCGAGGCTCCGCGTCACCATGTAGTGCGACTCATAGAGAGATTGAGTGCTAATCACAAGCTTATATTGGTATCGAATTCTGTCAGTGGATATCTACGTGGACATCTGAAGAATTACGACCTGGAGCGCCTGTATGACGGCATAGTGATATCGGCTGAATTCGGCGATATGAAACCTAATGAGAGTATATATAAAGAAGCACTCCGACTTGGCGGGGTGAGTCCGGAAGAGACGGTCTTTTTCGATGACCGACCGGTTAATACTGAGGCTGCTTCGGCTCTGAAGATTAACTCCATAGTGTTTGAAAGCGTAGATCAGATGGAGCGGGATCTAGAAGAGCTTGGAGTAGTGTTTTAGTCTATGATCAAAGGAGTGTTCATAGACTTTTTCGATGTTATTGCTCCCGGTGCATTAACAAACTGGGTCGAAAGAGAAGGGCTATCTATAAGTGAGGAGTTGCTCAAGATTTCTGCGCGGTCTGACATCGGGGATATCGACGGAGAGTCGTATTTCAAGGAGGCAGCAGAGATTCTCGGAGTCGATTATGATAATTTACTACGTGATATAACTCAGAATGAAGCCATCAATCAAGACGTAGTTTCACTAATCGATACTTTAGGTGAGAACTACCAAGTAGTATTGATTACGAATTCTAGCTCAGACTATCTGCGACATATGCTGGAGCGTTTCGACTTGGAGCGTAGATTCGACCATATATTGGTATCTGCTGAAATCGGAATGACGAAACCAAACTTGGACATATTCCAGACTGCGCTGGAGGTAGCTGGTTTGTCTCCTGAAGAGGCAGTGTTCATAGATGACCGTAAAGAGAATGTCGATGGTGCAAAAGCGTTAGGAATTCACGGTATAGTTTTTGAAGATGTGGAGACGCTCAAGTATTGCCTAGAAGAGCTCGGAGTATTATAAAATCAATACCGACAGCCTAGAGAATGTTTAGTATTCTTCCAGGAGCTTGGATAGCTCTTTATTCCAGTCTACTTCTGTGAGTTCGCCCTCGAGCTCTTGTTCGCGCGCAGCCACTTCTTTTGCTTGTTTAATTTCTAGGTATTTATGCATTTGATGCATAATCAGCCCGAAGCCTCGGCGCATGTAGCTTTGCATGCGTATATCTGGGCATATTTCGTCTTCGATCTCTTCTATGAAGTCTCGATACGCCCCTGCATCTTCGTAGCCTATAGCTCCTATATCCGCTAAACCAGAGGCAACTTGGTGGAACTCTTCGAACTCATCGTCACTACTAGGATCTGCTATTTCTAATTTACACTCGGCGATTTTTTCGGAAAAGTCTTCACCGAGCACGCCTTCGGCAATGCGCAGTGCGATGAGACCGCCACGGTAGAAAGCGTTCGCTGCTGGGAAGTCGCTGTCCTGTCCTAGGTCTCTGTCTACTGGCTCTATGAGTTCCGCAGTACCACTTAGAAGCACCATAACATCCTTTTCGCTGTATCTTTCAGATAGTTCTTCTAGGTAGCGGTCGCAGCGATGTGAGCCACTATACGGATGAGGTGCCATCTCTTTTTCTATTGTTATAATCAGCTCTTCGCTGAAATCATCTGCTTCTTGTGAGTAGGGTAATTCCATGTTCGATATTGTATCAGCAGAGGTAGGATAGCTTAAGTGCTTACGTTAATGGATAATTAGGAGCGTATCCATTTATTTCCATCCAGATGACGTACGTGCCCCGAAAGTTCCATGAGAGTTATAGTCTGATTGAATTCAGAAGCGCTCCACTTTAGACGCACAAGCATCTCTTCTCCGTCGGTGACACCATCGTCTATAAGAGCGATTATCTCTGCCTCCTTTTCACTTAAGGGTGCTTTTTTGCTTTCATCTGCAGTATCCAGTCCTAGGGCGATAAGTACGTCATTCGCATCCGTGACCGGGATGGCTCCGGCTTTGATGAGATTGTTGGTGCCTCTACTCATGGAGCTAGTGATATTTCCAGGTACGGCCATGACTAGGCGGTTCTGTTCTAATGCGAAATTGGCAGTGATCAGCGATCCGCTTTTTTCTGCCGCTTCGGTGACTATGACGGCTTGAGATAGTCCTGCGACTATGCGGTTGCGAGCTGGAAAATGCTGCTTAAGTGGCGGAGTGCCCTCCTCATACTCACTAATCATAGCGCCACCATTCTTCAGAATGCGTATGCCCAGCTGGCGATTGGTGACCGGGTAGAATTTATCTAGCCCCGATGCCATCACTGCTAGGGTGTAGCCTTCGGCCGTTAAAGCTGCTCGGTGGGCTTCGGCATCTATGCCTAGTGCCAATCCGCTGACTATACCGATTCCGTTTTTAGCCAGTGACGCAGCGATGTCGCTTGTGACGGTCCGGCCATAGCGTGTGGGCTTACGGCTCCCTACTATCGATACTAACGGTAGGTCACTGCGCAAACTCCCTAGGCAGTAAAGTTGTTTTGGCGGAGAGGGTATCTCTCCTAACAGTTCTGGATACTGGCTTGAATTCGTAGTGATTTCACGAATTTTCATAAAAAACTATTCAATAGTATTGACAAAGATACAAATAAATGATAAAAAGATACGGTAAGAGCGAAATTCGTTCTTAGCACCTCCTATTACTATACGACATTGCCCAAAGACAATCATGTCCGGTTTTACCGATGACATGACATGCGACTTAGTCGCATGACCTACCCTCCAGCGTGTTTTTCTTGGGCACTGTCACTTCCCTTTATAGCGGTCCAGCGTTAGTGTCGCAACTGTCTGGATTTGCTTGAAGGGATGTGTAAGGCCATACGCTTATACCCCACCCTAAGTCGTGTGGCCTTTCTTATTCCTGTGGCTTTTCTATTTGGTGAGTTTGAGGTTCGATGTCGCTGTCTTCGATGAAACTCGATATCAGCGTATCGACGATAGAGAAAATATCGTCTAGTTCCGCCTTTTCACTCTTAGTAAAATCCTGTAATACGAAAGTCTCGGCCTTGAGCCTGGATTTATGTTCGTTGTTTATGCCGATACGAATACGAATGAACTCGTCGCTACTAAGATTGTTTATGATCGATTTAATACCGTTGTGCCCGGCACTTTCACCGGCTTTGCGACAACGCACAGTGCCAAAAGGTAGAGCTAGCTCATCATAGATTATCAAGATATCTTCTACCTCGATTTTATAATAATCGGCTATCGCTTTTACAGCTTGTCCACTCCGATTCATCATTGTGATTGGTTTGGCATAAATGATCTCGCCGTCCTTGGCGATATCTGCGCCTAGTTTAGTTTTGTGCTCGAATCGTACACGTCGGTTCTGGGTGTAGTGATTTAGTGCTAAAAAGCCGACGTTATGCCGGGTCTGTGCATAGCGATTACCGACATTACCTAGTCCAATTATTAGTTTCATTATTCTTTGTCTCCTTTGTTATCGCGCCAGCGGAATCGGATGGGCGTACCGGAATAATCGTATGCTTCCCGGAGCCTGCCCTCTAAATATCTCTTATAAGACCAGTGCAGAAATAGAGTTTGGGTGCCGAATACTGCAAATGTCGGCGGGTCGATGTCTACCTGGGTGATGTAGCGCAGTTTGGGGTGGCGGTTCTTCAGTCCGGCCGGTGGGTGTTCGCCTACTGCTTCCTCCAGGAATTTATTTAGTTGACGAGTGGTGAGTTTGCGCTTGCGGTTCTTCTCCACTTCTTTAGCTATGTCGAAAATCTTGAACAGATTGTGCTTGGTGGTGGCAGAAGTCATGATCAACGGCGCCCACCAGACGAACTGAAATTGATGGCGGAAGATGCGCTCTAGACGCTTGGCTTCGTCATCGGTCCTGTCTGTTAAGTCCCATTTATTGACGACGATTATCATGCCTTTTCCGGCCTCTTTGATCATGCCGGCGATGCGCTGTTCTTGCCCGGTGGCCGGCTCGGTAGCATCAGTGACCAGTACGCAGATATCGCTTTCGTTGATGGCGGACAGGCTTCTGAGAGAACTGTAGTGTTCTATAGCTGATCCGCGCTTGCCGATTTTGCGTATGCCGGCCGTATCGAGCAAGCGCCATTTCCTGCCTTCGCGCGTGATTAGCGCATCGTTTACGTCTCTAGTAGTGCCTCCAGTGTCGTCGACTATGGCTCGCTCTTCTCCACTGAGTGTATTGAGGATGCTGGATTTGCCGACATTGGGTCGGCCTAGTAGGGCTATAGTGGTCTCTTCCTTCTCGGTACTTTTTCTGGCTTTGGGAATTTGATCTACTATGGCATCTAGTAGGTCGCCACTACCGGTACCGTGGATGGCCGAGACCGGCACGATTGTTTTAGCATGTAGTTTGTCGAATTCGACTTGTGGCCGTTTATGGTCGGCCTTGTTGGCTGCAACAATAATCGGTTTGCCACTTTTGTGTGCGTCTTTAATAATCCGACTGTCACTGTCAGACAGTATAGTACTGCTATCTATTACGATAAGTATCAAATCGGCTTGGTCTCGGGCGACACTGAGCTGGTCCTGCATCGAGACCTCTAGGTCTGACGTAGCAGATTCCATTCCGGCAGTATCTACTAGCCAGAAATCGCGCCCGCCCCACTCTACTATCGCCTGGACTCGATCCCGCGTAGTGCCCGGGGTGTCGGATACGATAGCCTTGCGCTCGCCTAGCAGGCGGTTGAACAGGCTGGATTTGCCCACATTGGGCCGTCCAACGATAGTAACTATAGGTAGTGTCTCTTTGCTCATTACTACCCATTCTAACAGATTACGTTTATTGACATAGTTATTAAATATTTACATAATATAAAAATGGTGACGTAGCTCAGCTGGTAGAGCACTGTCGCGTTGGGAAGCGGTCTGTCGCTTGAAGCTTGGCGCCGAGCAGCAAACGATAGCTTCCTAGGCAGAGGTCGTGGGTTCGAATCCCATCGTCACTACTGAAGATAGGCGCAATATCTAATTCCCTTCCGTATGGAGGGGTGGTTCGGGATATATCCCGAACAACGGCTAGCCTTCGAGCCTTATTCGAAGAGCACGTTAACAAAGGAGAGCCGGATGGCTTCCACGCAAGGACAATCGGTCAGGCACGTTCTCGATGACGGGCCATCACGCGAGTCGCTTGTCGACGGACTCAAGTATGCCTTCCCGGACGACATTAACAGTGCTCGTGAGGTGTGGTTTCGCAGTGACGGAGGTTTGTTACTTCGTGGATCCGTCCAAGGACTGATCCACGAAAGTGGAACCGGTCACAACTTCCACGTCCTCGGTCGCTTGCTTGGTACTGGCAAAGGCAACGTTCGTAGCAGCATGGGTCGTAGCAATTACATCCGTGGTTACTACGATGCTCGTAAGCGTTCGGGCTTTCTCTATGTCGGTTCATCTGATCTCTGGAAGCTCTGAACTGATCATACTATCAGGAGGTGAGCCATTGGCTCGTTGCATAAGGTGCAACGGTACCGGTAAGTGCAGTAGCTGCAAGGGTCAAGGCGATCGCCGTGGCATGGGAGGTCTTTCCTCCTTCGGTTGCAGTAGCTGTAATCGTAGCGGCGACTGCAGTGCCTGTCGAGGTACTGGTCGACGCTAGCTCTCCATAACGTACGGACGTCGATGCATACATTACGGATGCAACTCCAGACTCCAGCTTGGTACGACAAGCCAAGCACCGCCGCAGGATACAGGGGTTCGTCACTTGTGATGAACCCCTTACGAATCCTGCGGTTTTCTCTTTTTAAAGTTTACTCCACTCGCCTTCAGGCAATTCACCTAGCGAGTGTTCGCCGAATTCTACCCTTTTTAGGTCGACTACTTCATAACCTAAAGACGAAAGCGTTCGGCGAATCTGGCGATTGCGCCCTTCACTCATCTCTATCTGGTAGCGCATAGCTCCGGCCGGCTTTATAGCGAGGCGGCTTATACCGTCTTCGAGTTTTACTCCTGCGTTGATTCTTTCCAGGTCCTCGCTGGAAAGTTCCTTGTGTGGAACTACTAGGTATATCTTGCGCTTCGCGTGTTTGGGGTGGGTGAGTTTCTGGGCTAGATCGCCGTCAGTTGTAAGTAGTAGCAATCCCCTGCTCATCTTGTCTAGCCTGCCGATCGGCTTAAGGTCATGGAGTTCAGCGGGTAGAATCTCATAAATGGTTGGAGATCTACCTTGCTTATTGCGACTACAGATGTACCCTGGAGGCTTGTTTAGAATAATGGTCGTATGCTCGCTCGGAAGCTTGAGTGGCTCTCCGTCTAGCTCTACTTTGTCGTTAGGGCTTACATCTTGACCTAGGTCTACGCTCTGGCCGTTTAACTTGACTCGACCTTCCTGGATGGCTCTATCGGCGCTACGGCGCGATATACCGCTGGCATGAGCGATGTATTTATTGAGCCTCATGCGCAGGAATGATAATTAGTTAGAGCTGATTATTGTTATCAGTAGCGGGTGTGTTTTCGGAGCTGGTAGGCGGTGTCTCTTGGGCGGGTGGCTGTACCGGTTGTCCTTGCGTGGCTTCCGGTTTTACTTGCGGTGTGGCTTCTGTGGGTTCATCCTCGGGGTTTTTCGGGGTGTCTCCGTCTGAAGGCAGGCGTCCATCGGCATTAGCTACAATCGCAGGCGTCTCGCCGTTAGCTTCTGCTAGCATGCCTTTTACGGTAGATACTACATCTTCGAGTGTAATCTGTGATTTTACTAGGTACTTATTCGCACCGAGTTTCTCGCCTCTTTCTCGGTCGGATTCCTGACTAAGGGCTGAAAGCATGATGACTTGGGTGGATTTGGTCTCGGGAGTAGAACGCAGGATGTCGAGCACGTCGAAGCCGCTGATTTTGGGCATCATCACGTCGAGAACTATTAGGTCGGGCTTTTCGGCTACAGCTTTGGATAATGCTTCTTCGCCATCGGATGCCGTGACTAGGTCATAGCCTTCTGCGCTGAGTCTTGCCGCGTATATTTCTCGGAGGTTTATGTCATCTTCGACAAGTAGTACTTTTGTCATTATCCATCATTTTACTTACTTGTTGTGCTTGGTGCAACTGTGTCGCCAGGCGAATCCTCGCCTTCTTGGGCCTCTGCCTTCTTCTGTTTTTCCATCTTGGCCCGGATTTCTTGTACTTGAGCATAGGAGAGCCTCGGTAACGTGAAATAGAAGTGGCTGCCTTTGTTTTCTTCGCTTTCTACCCATATACGTCCGTTGTACATCTCGATTATGGTGCGGCATAGATACAGCCCGAGTCCGGTGCCGCCGATCTCACGGGTTTTTGTGCTGTCTACGCGGTAGAATTTTTGAAACAGGTGTCCTATCTCGTCTTTCGGTATACCTATTCCCTGGTCGTGGACTCCTACGGTGACCTGCTTATCGTCTCCTTCGACCGAGACATTCACTTCACCTTTTGGAGTGAATTTTATGGCATTATCGACGAGGTTGATAAATACTTCTCGGATACGCTCGGGGTCGGCATTGACATAGAATAGTGGCAATACGTCGCTTTGGCCTGTCAGGCTAGTACCTTGGGTGGCTTTGAGCTTGAGCTCTATACCCTTTTTCTCGGCTTTGAAGTTCAATTCATCGATAGACGTCTTGATAACCTTGCCCAGCTCGAAAGGTTCGGGTTCGTTCTTTATGCGTCCGTCTTCTATTTTGGTGATAGAGAGCAGGTCGCGGAAGAGATTGCCTAAGTGTTGCGTGGATTCATGGGCTTTGTCTATGTATTTACGGGCATTTTCGTCTATACTGGAGACTTTTTCATTCAATGCTAAGGCTAGGAAGCCCTCGATGGCGGCTACCGGTGTGCGCATTTCGTGTGAAGCCGTGGATATAAATTCGTCTCGTTGTCTGGCAGCGGCTTTTTCGGCACTTATGTCTCGGAAAACTCCAATAGCACCACTGACACTTCCGGCGCCGCTGAATATCGGGGAAGCTACGATAGATAGGCTGATGCGTCGATTGTCGCGACTGAGCATGGTTATGTCGTTGCGTCGTACAGTGGACTTGCTGGCGATGGCTCGGTGGAAAGGTTCTTGGCCTTCGGGGAGTTTGTTGCCTTTTTCATCGTCGAGGGATAGTATCGATTCATAGCTTATGCCGACTGCTTCTTTCTGGGGCCAACCGGTCATCGAGCAAGCCGGTTCATTGAAAAGCTGTACCTTGCCGGACAGGTCTATAACGACGACTCCGTCACCGATACTTTTAAGTAATATCTCTGATTTGAGCTGCTCTGTTTCAAGCTTGCTAGAAAGCTCACTGTATTCGCTGTCGTCTTTGAGGTTTACGGGGTGGTGTCTCCAGAGCCACATACCTAAGAAACCGGCAGCGATAGCAGCGGCCGCATGGGTGATGTTATTTGCCAGGTACATCGAGCCGTCGACGGAGAGATAGGTCGCAAGGCCTAGGTATAAGAGTGTAATGCCCATATATGCGAACACTACTGCCCTACCCAGGGCGGCTGCTACTAGGATGATAAACATCCAGAATATGAAATATATCGATCGAAACCCTCCGGTGACCAAAAGTAGGATGGCTATGTTAGTACTAAACAACAATAGATCTATCGCAGTGGCTGCGAGGGTGGACTTATTGTTGAGGAAACTGCGTAGTAAGAAAAAATAAGCTACGTGGATGATTGCTATCATGAGGTTCAGAGGCGAAGTACCTAGCAATTCTCCTGGACCGAGGAACTCTCCGAAATACAAGATTCCATATAGCAAAATTATCAAGCCACTTCCACTGGCTAGAGCTATCTGCAGTTTCTGATAATTGCTACGGTTTTTCGACACAGATACCTTATGCT
>SLRF01000010.1 GCA_007131065.1 Candidatus Saccharimonadota bacterium | reverse complement strand
TCTAGCCAACTGAGCTAATGCCCCGCCAGCTTGGCTTTAATTTCGTCTCTGCCTTTACCAGTTTTAAAGTACCGTTCTCTGCTTAGTGCTTCTGCACGTGTTTCTGCTGTTTCATAATATACTAGTTCAAACGGACGATTGAATCTAGTAGCCTTACTCTTACCCGAATTGTGTTCGTCGAGGCGTTTTTGTAGACTCTGTGTTGAACCAGTATAGAACCGACTATTCTTAAGGCTTTTTAGTATGTATATGTAATACATCGTATGACCTATCGCGACAACCATCTCCCTAGGATCAAAGTATAATGTATCGAGTATTACGTATCTAGTATTTTTATATGCCTAGAAGCTTTTTAAAGTCCTGCTCATCTAGTTGCTTGGTGCCGTGTTGTTTTGCCTGCTGGATTTTATTATTACCGGGATTCTCGCCGACCACTACGTAATCGGTATTACTCGAAACCGAAGACGAGATCTTACCACCCCTCTTGCGAATTGCGTCCGCTATCTCATCCCGACTCATGCTCTCCAAGGTGCCGGTCACTACGAAGGTCACGTCCTTGAGTGGCTGGTTGTCTTCAATCTCAACACCTATCGGCTTCACTCCTACTAGAGCAAACTTATCCAATAGTTCTTGATTCTCCTCGCTAGCAAACCAGGTAGCTATGCTTTCTGCTACTACCTCGCCTATGCCTTCCACAGCTATGAGCTCGTCAAGTGAGGCACTCCGTAGCTTATCGATGTTGCCGAACTTTTTTGCTAAATCAATTGCTGTCTGCCTGCCTACATGACGAATCCCTAATCCAAATATGAAACGGTCCAATGGAGGATTCTTAGCTACAGCAATAGCCTCGACAACATTACGTGCCGATACATCCTTGAACCCTTCAAGTGTAGCTATAGATTCTGCATTCAGCAAAAACAAATCAGCACTGTCAGATATCAGATCATTGTCCAGTAAAGTTTTAACTATCTGCTCGCCCACTCCATCTATATCCAAAGCTCCCCTACTTACGAAATGCTCTATCTGCCGATGAACTCGCGCAGGACAGTTGTTATTTGGGCAGCGCCATACAGCCTCGTCCTCAGTCTTACTCAACTTACTCTGACACTCCGGACACTCATCGGGCATCTTAAATACCTTTTCCGAGCCATCCCGGAGGTCAACAATGCTTTCTACGACTTCTGGAATGATATCTCCGGCCTTTTGCACTATGACTGTATCGCCGATGCGCACGTCTTTGCGTTCAATCTCACCGGCGTTGTGTAATGTGGCCATTTGCACCGTAGTCCCGGCTATCTGGACGGGTTCCAATACTGCAAACGGCGTGACAGCGCCGGTCCTCCCAACATTCACTTGAATGTCCCGCAATTTAGTTGTCGACTGCTCGGCCGGGAATTTAAAAGCTATAGCACCTCTAGGAGCTTTACCGACTACACCCAGGCCTTCGAGCGCCGATCGGTCGTTAACGAACAATACTATACCGTCCGTGCCGAACGGCAAATCGGCGCGTCGAACTTCCCACTCTTCTATAAAACTTTCCGCCTCGCTTATATCTCCTGCCAGCCTAGCCTCCTTATTGACTATGAAGCCAAACTCTCTGGCCTGAACATACTCTTCCTCAAGCGTAGACAACGAATTACTACGCAACAAGCGATAGGCATGAAACCTTAACGGTCTATCAGCCGCTACTTTCGGATCGAGCTGACGAACGCTACCGGCAGCTAAATTCCGCGGATTGGCATAGGTCGGCTCGCCGGCTTTTTCCCGTGCTTCGTTAATGCGCAAAAAATCGTCTTTATATATCAATACTTCTCCGCGAACTTCGACCCTACCCTTAATAGATTCTTTATCTGGAACAGGTCTCAGACGCAAAGGCACGCTACCGATAGTGCGTAAATTCTGAGTTATAAGTTCACCTTGATAGCCGTCCCCTCGAGTAGCTCCGTATGCCAACTCGCCATCTTCATATACTAAAGTAGCTGCCAAGCCGTCCATCTTGATATCCATATGGAGTGCCGGCTCGGATTGCAGTTGCTTACTTACCCGTGCATACCAAGCATGAAGCTCGTCTAGGGAGAAGGCGTCGTTAAGACTCAACATCGGCTCCTCATGGATAACAGAAGAAAAGCCCTCCAGAGGCTCCGCCCCTACGCGCTGCGTAGGCGAATTCGGATCTGCTAGCTCAGGGTGTTCAGACTCAAGTGCCTCTAACTCTTTGACCAAGCCATCATAAGCTCCATCGCTGATGCTTGGCTCGTCAAGCACGTAGTAGCGATAGCGATGCTCTTCTATCTCATTTCTTAGTTTTTGTACTCTTGCCTGTGCGTTTCCCATGTTTTTCCATTTCATATCCTAATGCTACCAGCAATGGCAGTGAGTATCCGACCATCAAAAAGCTTATAGTCATATTGACCGAGAAGACAGTCCACTCGCCACCCATGAACGGTAACAACAAAGTGGCGGACAGTACTAATGCCGGTACTACAGCCACCAACCCCACGAGTAATACAGATCTAGTAGCCCAGCCCGTCTTGCCTTGAGTAAGATCCCAAGAAGCACGAATAGCTTGTAAGGGGCCGAATTTATTTAGCAATATCGGTGCCATAAATGAGCGTATTATCCAGTACGCACTCACTGCAGCCAGTAATAGCCACGCGACGCTCACTGCAATTATCTCGCCGGTGGAAGGCGAAAATTGGTAAAGATTGAAATGTTGAGCGAAGAACACGCCAACAGCAAACGGAACCAGATACAGCACCCATACACACATGACGAGAAACAACTTTACAAAGCCCGCCGAGCCGTCATAGAAAATTTGCCTTAGACCGACACTCTTCCTAGTCGAAATACCGTAAAACCATACCAAAACTGAAAGAACTATTATAAACCACAGCTCAGTTATGAAAGCATCTTGACCGAAAGCTAATACTGCCACTGACCTGATAAGAACCCATACCAGCGCAATCAGTAAAGTCTGCCCAAGCAACTCTCGCCAACGCACAATCGATCTTCGAAGCAACATCGATGCTTTCGGTAGCGGTCTGAATCTACGAGCCATTAGAGATTCGTCTTCATCTTTTCGAGCTGGGCTACTCGCTCATGTGTAGGCGGATGGGTGCTAAATAGCTTGCGCATAAATTGGCCTCGTTTCTCTTTGCCGAAAGGATTCGAGAAAAACAGATGAGCTGTAGCGTTATTAGCCTTGCGCATCGGCCGAGCGGTCGTTTCTATCTTCTGCAGTGCGCTAGCCAGTCCTTCCGGATAGCGGGTTAGCAACGACCCGGAAGCATCCGCTAGAAATTCTCGTTTTCGTGATACCGCCATCTGCAACATCATAGCCACCAAAGGTGCGATGATAGCGGCCACTATGCTCACTATTAGCACCAATCCTCCGCGGTCCCTATCGCCCATACCACCGAATAAACCTATTCTAAATAAGAAGTCGCTTAGGAAGGCTACGACCGTAACTAGGGCTATCACGATGCTGGTCACTCGAATATCGTAATTCTGAATATGACTAAGTTCGTGCGCCATCACACCTTCGAGCTCGGAATCATCGAGTATCTCCAATA
>SLRF01000058.1 GCA_007131065.1 Candidatus Saccharimonadota bacterium | reverse complement strand
TTTCCAGAAAACGGTAGAGAGTGCGCCGGACTGGAATCTATCTCGGGATCGTTTCTGGGCTACCGCTATGCCGGTATGGAAAGGTGTCGATTCAGACGGGAACGAGCATACCAAAGTGGTCGGAAGCTACGAGGAGTTAAAGGAGCTTAGCGGTGTAGAGCTGGAAGATTACCATCGGCCGTGGATCGATGAGGTGACGTTTGAAATCGATGGTGTCAAATACGAACGCATAGATAAAGTATTGGATTGTTGGTTTGAGTCCGGTTCGATGCCGTTTGCGCAGTTCCATTATCCGTTCGAGAACAAAGAGAAGTTCGAAGCCAGCTTTCCGGGCGATTTTATAGCCGAATACGTAGGCCAGGTACGGGCATGGTTCTACTACCTACATGCGGTATCGGTGGGATTGTTTGATAAGAAAAGCTTTTCCAATTCTGTAGTAACCGGCACCTTAGCCGGCAACGACGGACGCAAGATGAGCAAAAGCTTTAATAACTATACTGACCCGAACGAGCTGATGGATACCTATAGTGCCGATGCTCTGCGTTTCTTGCTGCTCTCTTCACCGGTGCTCGCAGGAGAGGATTTCGCTCTGATAGAGAAGGACGTAGGGGACGTACAGCGTAAATTGAATATGATCTGGAATATGTATGATTTCTTCACTATGTATGCAGAAGTAGACGGTTGGGAGTGGAAGGAGGACGTTAGCGACCCTTCAGGTGACGTAAATAATCCGCTGGATAGGTGGATATTGAGCCGGGTACACCAGACAAACAAGAAGGTGGATGAGGAGATGCAGCGCTATGACTTGCCTTCTGCTACCAAGCCGCTGCTGGAGTTGGTAGAGGATATGAGCAACTGGTATGTACGCCGGAGCAGAAAGCGCTTCTGGCGCAAAGTCCGCCATAGCTTCAGCGACGGCGGAAAGAGTGAAGACGATTCAGACAAAAACGACGCTTACAGGACGCTGCATTACTCGCTAGTACAGGTAGCTAAGATATTCGCGCCATTTACGCCGTTTCTGTCCGAAGAGCTATATCGCAAGCTCACAGGTGGTGAGTCGGTCCATTTACTGGATTGGCCTAAGCCTGGAGAGGTAGATGATGAGCTAATCAAGCGAATGTCAGCGGTAAGGAGCTTAATCAGGCAGGGGCTTGAGTCTAGAGCTAGTAGCGGTATTAAGGTTAGACAGCCTCTGGGTAGCGCCTCTATATCCTTCAGCGGTGCGCTAGAGAAGTCCTTGCTGGATATAATAGCTGAGGAGCTCAATGTAAAAGAGGTCAAGCTGGCTGTAGAAGATAAAAAGGATGTAGCCACGGAAGGCAGTATAAGCATTGATAAGGATATAACTCCTGAGTTATTGCGAGAAGGTATGGCTCGAGAGGTGATAAGACACGTACAGAAATTACGCAAGAGTGAAGACTTAAATGTCGATGACCGTATAAAATTATGGCTATATACTAAGGACGAAGAACTGAAAAAGGCTGTAGACGAACACGGCGAGGTTATCGCCACTGAAACGCTTGCGCGTAAGGTCGAAACCACGGATATAGAAGGGGACATAACGCTGGCAAGTGTAGACGATCGGGAGCTTGAAGTGCGAATAGAACTTGCTTCCTAGTTGATGATAATTCTTTCTAGCTAGGAGCAAACAACTGCCATATACTAAAGACACAATGTTACGAAAGATTGATTGGATATTATTCGCAAGTGTCATGCTCCTGACTTTGGTGGGTCTGGTTGTTCTGCATTCGATTTCATTGCAGGAAGTTGCGCCATCTCAGTCCTTCAACCCGGTTGTACAGATTATGGCCGCACTTTTAGGCATAGCAGCCATGATAGTAATGGCTCGGTTGGATTATCGTCTGCTCGTCCGGATAGCGCCAATGTGGTACATGGTTGCGATAGGACTTCTGGCTTTGGTGTTGATAGTGGGCGAGACAGTGTCTGGCGCAACAAGGTCTATAGAGTTAGGGTTTTTTGAGTTTCAGCCTACGGAGGTCGCAAAAATCGGCCTTATTCTTATGATGGCTCGATATTACAGCATGCACTCCCATAGTTTAGGTAAAATCAGATATGTTCTCGGGTCCTTGTTGTTGCTGGGGCTTGTGGCGGCTTTCATATTAATGCAGCCTGATTTGGGGTCGGTGGTACTGATAAGTGCAGTGTGGTTTATCATGACAGCCATGAGCTCGATGCGACGTGTGTACGTAGTAGCGCTCATAGTCATAGCGGCTGCTATGATTCCGGTCGTATCGTCGCAGCTAGAACCCTATCAACAGGCCCGTATAAGTTCATTTTTTGATCCCGCTGCCGATCCACAAGGACAGGGTTATAACGTAAACCAAGCCATGATAGCGGTCGGGAGCGGACAGTTGCTGGGTCGAGGACTGGGTGGCGGCACGCAAAGTAGCCTAAATTTCATACCGGCACAACACACCGATTTTATATTCGCAGTTTTGGCAGAGAAATTAGGCCTGCTTGGTGGCGGTGTGGTAATAGCCCTGTTCGGCGTAGTAATCTGGCGCGGAATACTTATCGCTTATAGAGCACGGGATAGATTCGGTATGTTGCTCGCGGTAGGTGTGGTGAGCGCTATATTTGTCCAGACTGTTATAACAATCGGGATGAATCTAGGAGTGGCTCCAGTGACAGGCCTGCCTCTGCCGTTTATAGCATATGGGGGCACTAGTTTGATGATGAGTCTATTCGCAATCGGAATTTTACAGAGTATAGCTACTCATAGCCAGGAACTGCATTTCCGAGATTAGTGCACTGGGCTTCGCCCAGTGCAGTATTTTGGTATTACCACAGCACCAAAATCATAGATTTGGTGCGGGGCAGGTGTATTACGTATAAATTGCTGAGTATCCTCAATAAAACTAATTCCTAGCCCCTATATCCTAAATCCTGCATTTTTAACTTTATAACTACTAGGGTGTAGCCCTGCGCCGATAGACAATATAGCCGATAGACAATATAATTTAAATCTGATATTCTAACGAACTGATAAGTCAGGGGATTTTCCATGAAAAAAGCAGTAATAGAAACTGGCGGTAAGCAGTTTGTGGTCACGAAAGACCAGGAGCTGAACGTAGAACTCATAGGCGACAAGAAGCAGCTTACTTTTAAGCCGCTGATGGTTTTTGACGATAAGAAAGTATCGGTAGGCACTCCTGAGGTAGAGGGCGGAAAAGTGACTGCAAAAGTCATCGATCCGGAGCTAAAGGGCGATAAAGTCACGGTATTTAAGTTTCAGGCCAAGAAACGGGTAAGTACAAAGACTGGACATAGACAACGTTTCAGCCGCATCAAGATTACCAACATCACGTCTTAATAATCTATACCCAGACATAGCTAACTAAAAATTGCGAACATTCAAGAGAGGTTGCAGTAGCGGATCGGTCGGCATCGAGCCACGCTTATGATAAAATGACATTGTGATCAGATGAGAGGTTGAAATATAAAAATGGCCAAAACGGTAATAGCAGTCGCCAATCAAAAAGGCGGCGTAGGTAAAACTACCACCACTATCAATACTGCGCACTACTTGCTCAAGGCGGGACATTCAGTACTGGTGGTCGATC
>SLRF01000019.1 GCA_007131065.1 Candidatus Saccharimonadota bacterium | reverse complement strand
GTTTTACCCGTGTTTTCGACCCAAATAACTGTTCAATCAAAGCGTGTCTCCGTGTTCAATATGTTATTGATTGTAGCAAAATGTAGCTCAAACCGCGACCACTTAAGACAACTTGCATTGAATCAACAGGGGCTTGCCCCGCCTGTTATGTTATTTTTCGATTAAGATATTCCTCTTTTATATAAAAATAACTATTGTGTACCTGCTACGCTCAACTAACTCCGATAGGCGGGGTTACTGCGGTCGCTCTTTTGCTACCTCAGCAGCTTTGAACGCTATAGAGTCATCGATATCAACTAGATCCGAGCTACCGAATTTTCTCTCTAGTGCTCGCTCCAGGAGCATATCAGCAAAAACTGGATTTTTAGGAAGTAGTGAACCGTGCAAATAAGTACCAAAAGTATTGTCAGTTACAGCACCTTCGAAGCCGTCCTGTCCGTTGTTTCCATACCCTTTCATCACTCTACCCAGCGCCGACTGCCCGGGAGACAGTCTAGTTTTTCCGCTATGGTTCTCGAAGCCTACTAGCTCAAAACCAGAGCCTTGTACTACTACGTTTCCTATCAGTCTCTCAGAGGACCCAGTTGTCTCCGCATTAAATACGCCTAACCCCTCTATCTCTTCCTCTTTGCTGGTAATAAATCTATTACCAAAAAGTTGATAAAGTCCACATACCAGTAAGAATACTACGCCGTCTCTTGAGGCGGACACAATATTCTCACGATTACGAACCAAATCTTTCGCAATATCCAGCTGTCCCTTGTCTTGACCGCCACCACCAAATACTATGTCTGCATCAGAGAAGTCGTATGGCTCCCCCGGGAGTACGGTACGGTAATCGCTTTTATATCCTCGCCACTCTAGTCGCTTCTGCAAAGCTACTATATTACCCCAATCCCCGTATATGTTCATCTGTCTTGGATATAGATGAGCTATCTTTATAGTCTTCATTCCCAATCCTTAAGCGATGCTTTATTTCGCAATATCTTCCGTATGGCCAGCATAGCAGTATATGTAGGTACGATATAGCCTTCCCCTCCCTCAGGAATCATGTCTATAAAATCCTCAACTGCGAGTGATAGATCCTGTTCCGTATAGCTTTCTATGTCGGCATATTGCAAACGTAACGCCATATCATACCCTCTAGTACCCGTGGTTATGATTCGCGTGTCCGCTACGGACCAATTCTCTATATCTACGTCCCAGAGCCAGGAAACGTCGCGACCATCGGCGTAATTATCGTTAACAGCTATAAGTACCGGCCGATTATCAAGATTTAAGAAATTCATAATAACTTGATTGAATCCGCTAGGATTTTTAACCAATAATATCTGTAGCGTCTTATCACCTACAACAACCCTCTCCGTGCGCCCAAATGCCGGCTTCACTGTAGCAAGCGCAGTCAACGCGCTACTAGTATCCACCTCCAGAATTTCAGATGTGCCTAAAGCCATGGCTGCATTATAGACATTGAACACACCCGGTATCTGCAAAGACACCTTCTGAACCTCTCCATTGATCGTTATCTCTGCATGTTGAATGCCATTTTTCGTGCCTGCGACTTTATCGATATACACATCGGCATCTTCATGATCCTTATGGTATAGGGACTCGCCTCTTTGCCCTAACTCGTCGTCGCTGGGAACTAGCTTGCGCACCTCCCTTGTTGCTGCAACCTTGATAAGGGGAGTTATTTTGTTGCTCAGCTCCGCCAGGCGTGAATCATCCACATTTAATACAGTCGACTTAGCATGTGACGCAGCATCTTCTATGAATTGCTTGATACGCTCCAGCTCTCCATATCTATCCAGTTGGTCTCTGTGTAGATTCAGCACTGCTAGTGCATCTGGTTCAAGCTCGCGAGACAAGCGGGCAATAAAACCCTCATCAACTTCGAAAAGGCCTACATCCGCTTCTAACTTACCACTCCAACTCATGCTTGATATCACTGCCGATACCACCCCTCTAGACATGTTGCTACCGGCTTCGTTATGGACTATGTTGCTAAATTTACTACGAAGTATTTCTCGCAACATTTTAGTGGTGGTGGTCTTACCGTTAGTTCCAGTAACTAACACTACCAGCCGTAGATGTTGCCTAAACGAACTTACTAGACTTGGATATATTTTCTCCGCTATCAGGCCCGGCAAGGACGATCCGCCGCCACGAAGACGACTGAGATAAACCACAATTTTACCTATGAATATCGCTACGAAACGTCTCATGATAGATCTAGCAGATTAAAATTATTTATCGTAATCATATAGGTATTCTCTCAATATTCTTGTCATTAATCTATGTCTCTATAAAGTTGCTCGTCAATTCTGTAGCCTCGTCGCTACTTTCTATCCAGTGGATAGATCTATTGCGCTTGAACCACGTCCGTTGTCGTTTAGCTAGCTCCAGGCTACTTCGAACAATCTGCGACTTGACGTCCTGATTGCTCTTTGAACCCTCAAAATAACCTTTGAGTTCACGGTATCCTATACCCTTCATGGACTCGACACCCCAACCGTACCTATCAGCCAGCTCGCGGACTTCCCGCTTGAGGCCTCGGCGAAACATCTGCTCCACCCGACGCTCTATATTGCTCCTCAGCTTGGTCCTCGATATGCTTACACCCAGCACTAAAGTATTTGCTCGTAGCTCCTTCTGACGAGGGGTAGCACCTCCGGTCTCAATAAGGCGTATCAAACGCCGTTTATTGCGTATATCGATTCCCTCGAGCGAATACCCATTCTCGTTTATTAATTTGAGCAAATCGTCTATCGACTTGTCGTTAAGCTGTTGGCGCAATTTCTTACTCCCGGGTGGCAGGAACGAATAATCAAACAGTACGCTATCGACATACAGCCCCGTGCCTCCGACCATAATAGGTAGCTTACCGCGACTATGTATATCGTCTATTACATCGAGCGCCATACGCTTGTATACCGCAGCGGTGAAATCATCATCCGGATCAACTATATCGAAGAGGTGATGTGGCACTTCACTGCGCTCCTCTTGCGAAGGCTTAGCGGTGCCGATATCCATGCCTCTATATATCTGCCAGGAGTCGGCATTAATTATCTCCCCATTAAAACGTCGCGCTAAATCCATGGCAATAGCTGTCTTGCCACTGGCCGTCTGCCCTATTACAGCTACTAATTTGCTCATCCTGCTGGCCACCATATATATTTATCAATCGATTCTATTTTATCGTCAATCACTACGACCCCTTCCGTCTCCAGGCTACGTCGATGAGCCTCCTTGCCTCCATAGCTATAACCAGATGCCAGCTGACCGTCTTTTTTAACCACTCTATGCCAGGGTAAATATTCTGGGCCGAAGTGGGCTATCTGCCCTACTACACGGGCAGCCCTGGGGTGCCCGCACAGAGCCGCTATTTGTCCATAGGTCATCACTCTGCCTTTAGGAATCCTGGCGACTACGGCGTATGTTGCTTGCTGAAAGTCTCCTTCCGGCTTCATACCGCTTGACCCTGCAGAGGCTCTGGAGACTGTGCTGGAATTTCTATCCATCTCAGCAAAGGCATCAATACCGCCGCCAAGACGAATGTGACTATAAGCGCCGCACCCAGACCCAAGAAGATATACAGAACCAACAGCAGCGCCCAAGATGCTACCTTAGCCGCATCTCCCGCTATCTCCATATCTACCAGATAGGACGTGACTCCATGACGACGAGCTCCCTCATAAAATCGAATAGCATAAGGTGTGCTAGCCAGCATATCGGTCACGTCCCCGGCAATGTTGACCGCCATAGCTCCCGGGAACGACTGAACCGGTACGCGAGCTATATGGACCAGAGCGCGTAGCCGAGATCCAGACTTTAGAATTTGTGTATTTTTGCCCCTATCGCCCAGACGACCGAGAAACCAGGCCGTCAGTAGCACTAGTAACAATGATGCCGAGACAATTACGCCGATAGCGTCGTAACTTAAAACTATTAAATATATAAATATCGGCCAAAACAGGACCGACACTACGGATTGGAAGTTCATAGCAAAATTGGCCGCTAGATGCTGCCATGGAGCAGCTTTAAGCAATCTAAGGTTGGCTCTCCGCGGAACTACCGGCTCCAAGGTCTTTAGTAATGGATAGATAGCCAGCAATAGCCCCGCTCCAGCTCCCAGTAGCGCATATTCTATACCGAAAGCTGACGCTACTACACCACCGATGAGCGGAGCCATGGTCATAGCTATATTAGAAAAAATCAACAGCCAACTATACTCACTACTGGCTTTTTTGCGTCCAGCCACCGCTGCCCAGTCTATGTGTCTCGACAACCAGAACCAGCCATCGGCAATTCCGCCTATTACTGCGGCTGGATAAAGTAGCCACATATATTGTGGCAGGGCGTAAAGCATCATGATATATACGAACGAGACGATATAACTAAGTACGATAATATGCTTAGGTCCGAAGCGTGCCGACATTCGTGCAGTTAAAGGATGCAGTAAAACCTTCGTACCGAACATAACCATGAAAAATCCGGCTATAGCAACCATGGGCAGACCTAGAACCAATAGATATATAGGAACAAATATACCTACCAAACCGATAGCAAAAGCTCGCAAGGATAGCGATATGTAGAGTTCATTCACTTCATTGAAATGAACATGGTGCAGTTTTATATGGTCGTGTAGCTGCTGGGGCATAATGGTGGATATTATAGCAGTACCACGTGTTACGTCGGGAAAGTTCTACTCTTTAGGTAAAAGTATTTCTAGTACCTCGCTCCAGTCAGCTGCTCGAACTGCATTCTCCGGCAGTTCGTCTATTTGATTCCAGTGATAATCACCAAACAGTATCCCCTTCATGCCACACTCAGTAATCTCAGTAATATGCTTGAGCGAATCATCTATAAGATATTCCGCTCCGATGGCCTGACAAGTATTGTGCTTAGACACCTTCTTCAGGGTGCCCCATTGGTAGTCGAGATTAGAAAATTGAACATCAGTAAAAGTATCTGGGAAATGTCGCTTTAGCCAATCTTCCGTCATGCGATGCGTGATTGCTGGCCGTGCAGTCACAATCTTGAGGTCATAATGAGCCTTTAGCTGATCTATAGCCTCCAATGACTCTTCTATCGGCTCGATAGCGGCAAACTCTTCTGACTCTAGAAAATCATGTATTTTGTTTCTTATCTCTTCTTTTGTGCGCCCATATGAGATCATTAGCTCATCGAGCGAATAGAAACCATTAATAGCAATTTCCTCGCCGAACATTTCGTTAAGATGGTCTATCAATACATCCCCGTGCGGTACCAGTACATCATCGACGTCGACTGCGATTGTTTTCTTCATATACTACCAATTATACAACTTAGCTATATCAACCCCTACAAAGAGGCGATAAATTCCGCTAACTCCTCGATGGGAACTTTCTTCTCCTCGCCGGACACCCGCACAGAAACCACCTCATCAGCTTCGTCTTTAGGTCCTACTATTAAGATAATCGGCACCTTGGCGGTTTCGGCCTCGCGGATCTTCTTGCCCAGTGACTCGTTGCGACTATCTACTGTGTGGCGAAGCTCATTGTATTTTACAGGTTGAGACAAAACTACCCCTGATAGCTCCGTTGTAATTTTATCAATATAGGGCAGTACGGCGTCGTTAATGCTGAGCACGCGAACTTGCTCTGGGGCCAACCAAATCGGAAACCTTCCGGCCGTGTGCTCGATATATATAGAGAGAAATCGCTCGAAGGAACCTAGCAATGCAGCATGTATCATGACCGGCGCTCGGCGCTGTCCTTCTTCATCAACATACTCCAACTCAAACCGCTGAGGTTGGACGAAGTCCAACTGCACGGTTGCTACCTGCCACTCCCTATCCATAGCATCGACCGCCATAAAATCTAACTTTGGACCGTAAAAGGCAGCTTCGCCTTCCTCTGTGTAGTAATCTAACTTTTGCGCTTTGGCAATCTGCTCCAGCTCTTCCTGCGCCCTATCCCAAAGCTCAGGATCGCCAAGGTAGGCGTCAGATTCGTCACGAAAACTCAAGCGCAGTCGCAGCTCCATATCTATCTGCGCATATAGCTCCTTGGCTGCTTCTACTAGCTCGGTTACTGAATCAGCTACTTGATTAGCTGTAGCGAATACGTGCGAATCGTCTTGAGTGATTGAGCGCACTCGTGAAAGTCCGTGTAGCTCTCCTGACTTTTCATCTCTATAAACAGTAGTATTCTCCATATACTTAACAGGTAAATCTCGATAACTACGTTGTTGGCTGGCATAAATTTGAGCGTGGTGCGGGCAGTTCATCGGCTTCAGCACCAACTCATCGGTAGTCTCTTGGCTGTTTACAATGAACAGTTCTTCTCCAAATTTATCCCAATGCCCCGATTTCTTGTATAGATCGGTTTTTGTCATATGTGGTATCCACACCTGTTCAAAACCGCGATCTTTGCGTAGCTGCTGAGTATAACGCCCCAGAAGATCTCTTAGTACCGTCCCTTTGGGTGTAAATAGGGGCAATCCAGAGCCGACCAAATCAGAAAAAGCCAAGAGATCCAGCTCCGCTCCAAGCTTGCGATGATCACGCTCTTCGGCCTCTTTCATGCGCTGAATATACTCGTCTAGTTCTTCCTGGGTCGAAAAAGCCAAGCCGTATACGCGCTGTAGTTGCGGACGCGTCTCGTCCCCACGCCAATAGGCACCAGCGAGCTTATGTAACTTGAACGCCCCTACACTTCCCGTCGAATCTACATGTGGACCTCTGCAAAGGTCTTCGAAGTCACCACATCGATAAAATGAAGCTTTTTCTACATCATTATCTATCGTACCTTCATCTACATCACTAAGGACGGTCGTGCCCTTAGACTCCAGATCCTCGAGCAACTCCAACTTGTAGTCTTGACCTGAATCCTTAGCCCACTGCTTCGCATCAGTCAGCGACAAATCATACTGTTCAAACGGAATGTCTTTCTTGATAATAGCGCGCATTTTACTCTCGATAACCGAAAGCTCTTCTGGACCTATAGTGTCGGAGCCGAAATCAACATCGTAATAAAAACCGTCACTGGTAGTAGGGCCTACGCCGAATTGAACGTTCGGATAAAGATGCTTTATAGCTGCGGCCATGATATGCGCCAAGCTGTGGCGCATAGCGTGTAACTGGTCGTCTCTGTCTTTACTCATCTGTAACAGTATAGCAGACCGAGTGGAGGTATTTCATAGGTTAATAGCCATCACTAATTGCTAATCGATAAAGGCGAAACGCGGTTGTCTACAATCACCAACATCTACGTCTTCTAGAAACATATCCAGCGGACGCACCCAGAGGCTGTCGTCGTAATCAGCTCTATATACTGCTCACCTGACTCATTTATATACTCCCCCGGTTGCACTGCTTCGGATTCACTGCTCCAAGGTGGCAGTTCGCTATTATTACTCACTCCACCTTCTTTCCGATTGAAACTACATTAACATTACGGTCTTTGGGTCCATCCAATTCCACTAGTACTATTCTTTGCCAAGTGCCTAGCTGTAACTGACCCTCTACAACCGGAATGGACACCGAAGAGCCGATTATACTACTAAGCAGATGCGCCGGAGCGTGACCAGGGTCGTGAGGGTGTCGCCAAGATATTTCCGGTATAAGGCTATTTAAAAAATCCAGAAAATCTAAATCGGTACCCGGATCCATATCCGCCGTAGTAATAGCAGCAGTGGTGTGTAGAATCGTCACCACGCAGATTCCATTCTTTATATCCACGCCTCCCTCTACTTGGCGCGTAATATCCACTACCTCCCGCTCTGAGCTCGAAGTAATCACCATATATTCATAATTATATCAGCCAAAAGACTAATGTTTTAAAAAAATAAAGAATATTACCTCTGTTGGGTGCCTATGGAAAGCGATAAAATCGAGCTTGCCACTACTCATTTTCAGAGTTACCATGAGGGTACAAAACAAAAATAGCAGCCACAGGGTTTACGCCCTGTGGCTGTGTTTTTGTATACTATTGCTTCTCGCCTCATCTATAAAGTTATTTGCTTACCTAATCCGGCTATTGGGCGTAGCTCAAGGAGCGAAGTCTAAGAAGCCTGGATAGTAAAAATCCGGCGTATTGGGCGTAACTCGGAGAGTGAAGCCTAAGAAGCCTGGATAGTAAAAATCCGGCGTAGTTCGAAAAACGAAGCCTGGGTGGTGGATCCGGCAGGAGCGACGCGTCACTTTCGTTCCGCTATTCCGTCGCTCCAGTGCTCGAAGCAAACTTCGGCGGACCTTGCTTCTCGCCCTATCTATAAAGTTATTTGCTTACCTAATCCGGCGTAGTTCGAAGAACGAAGCCTGGATGGTGGATCCGGCAGGGCTCGAACCTGCGACCTCCACAACGTCAATGTGGCGCTCTAGCCAACTGAGCTACGGATCCATGTATAGATATGATTGTGCCTAAAAGTACGGAGATATCCAATAGCCAATCCCGACGCTTGCGGTCGGGACCCCTGACATCCGCTTAGCGGACCGTCAGGGCTGAGCTACGGATCCATGTATCTATACTTGGATAATTATAGCAAAAACACACATATTATGAATAAAACTACTACTAGTGTGCCTAGCGCTCCTACCTGACACTCAGCTGAGACTTTAGTTTGCCCTATATGCTAAATACTAATCCCAATATACTAATGATTTGGGATTACCCACCAAAAATCCTCAAAACCGAACATTCATAAAGTACCCACTTCCCTTGACAAAAGGCTTGACATATTGTCTTGAAAGTACTACAATTCATTCTGTTTGTTTAATGCGTGAGGTATGCATATATGAATAAACAGCGAAAGCTTAGTAGTTATCCGCTGTTTTACGAACAGGTGCCAGCAGAGGTGCCTGAAGCTAAAGAGACGATCAGGCGGCGGCCAGGGCGGAAACCTAAGTACCCCCGACTTCCAGAGAACAATGTGCTCGACAATCTCGAGCAATAATAAGCCTAGATAATCAACAGCCCCGGGTAAATTCGTAAATTGCCCGGGGTTTTTCTTTATTAAATACAGAGGTAGAGCCTACAATTTTCGACTTATCCACAGCTTTCCACTTGTTATTCTACTTGCGGTATGACAATATATAGTCATGGTACGAACAAAAACTAGCGTACCGTCAAAAACGAGTGGTGTGAATTTGTTGTTTAACAAATCTAGATAGCAGCCGATTTAGGGCTGCTTTTTTAGATTTACAGAGAGGAATTGTCTTTATAATGCATTGTCCCTTTTGCGGAAACACCAAGACTGAGGTGTATAATAGTCGCAATACCGATGAAAAACGCCGTATATGGCGCCGTAGACGCTGTACGTCATGTGATGAAGCGTTTACCACCTATGAGGCGAGTGATCTTTCTTTTATACGCATAGTTAAGCGAAACGACACGGAAGAGCCTTACAGGCGCTCTAAACTACTAATAAGCTTATATCACGCCTGTACGGGACTCGATGAACACCTAGAGGCCCTGGACGGGCTTGCCGGAACTATAGAGGGCCATCTGCTTTCACTCAGAAAACAGGAGATTACAACTGAGGAGATAGCTATGGTCGTACTCGATACGCTAAAGCGGTTCCACCCCAGCCCATACGTACGCTACTTATCATACAGAGGGGATATATCCAGTAGTACTGAACTGCGCCAACTTACGACCAAACTATAGTTAGTTGCCCCAGCTGAACTAGCCTTGGTCTTCGTTGTCTTCTTTGCTGTCGCTATCGCCTTCTTCTTTGGTATCAGAATCTTCGCCTTCTTCACCCTCTTCTTCATCTGCACCATGCTCGGATGCTACCTGTTCTTCAGCGTCTTCAGCGATCTCTTCTTCAAGCTGCTCGAGCTCTTCTTCACTTCTTGGCGGATCAATCTTAACTACCAGATCTTCTGGGTCGTTTAGAATCTCTACTCCTTCAGGTACGGCTAAGTCGCTTATGTGCACGGAGTCGTTAATCTCTTCAAGTTTTTCTAGGTCTACTACGAAACTTTCCGGTAGCTTGTTCGGCAATGCGCGGACATCAATTGTCTCGAAGTTCTTGACCAGTACACCGTCGTGGTTATAAGTAGCTGGCGCAGTACCTTCGTAATGGATCGGAACTTCGGTCTCAATCTCTTCGTCCATCTTCACGGTATAGAGGTCGAAATGCAGTAAGTCGCCAGATACAGGATCGTGCTGTACATCGACAAACAATGTGTTCAAAGCTTTCTTGGCCTCATCAATCTTGAGCTGGATAAGCCGGTTTGTACCTGCTTCATTGTATACTCGTTCTAATTCGGCCGTATCTACGGCCACAATGCGAGCATCTTTACCCTGTCCATACACCACTCCAGGCACCAAGCCCTCGGAACGGAGCGATGAAACTGCCTTTCCTGTCACTTCTCTTGACTTGACGTCGAGCACAACCTCTTGCACTTTGCTCAATCTCCTTTAAACATTCGAATTTAGATTATACACACTAGGCAACAGCCTGACAAACCCCTATACCCTGGCTCCTCGCAAGCGCACGAAACTTACCGTCAATACCAGCATTACGGCCAGCACGAAGAAAGCGGCTATTCCACCATAAAACACCGCAGCTAAGCCTATGGCCACAGCTACTATGTAAAGATGTGACACTACCTGTGGTTGCGTTAGGCCGGAATCTAGGAGCTGGTGGTGTATATGTCCTCTGTCCGGAGCGAACGGTGATCTCTTCTGATATATCCTCCTGGTTACTGCCCATAAACCGTCGAAGATAGCTACTCCTAGCACTAATACTCCTATGGCGATTTTTGAGCCTGAATATATTGTGATGACTGCCAGTATCAGGCCGATGGCGTAAGCTCCGCTATCACCCATAAATATCGACGAAGGATGCCAATTGTATATCAAGAACCCTCCCAAAGAGCCCGCAAGTATTATTGAAAGCATAGCCAGGCTTGGGTCATCGACCGCAGGAGACAGCGCGATTATAAACAACACCAGTGCAGCGATAATACTCACCCCCGCAGCCAGGCCGTCCATTCCGTCTAGGAAATTGACCGTATTGATTATGCCCACTATCCATATGATGCTGACCAGATTGGCTATCGGTAGTATGTTGAAGCTAAACCCGAACAACTCTATGGGTATCCTCCACTCATCTAAGAATAGAAAACCACCGGTAATCGGATTGGTCACAGCCACTATGCCTATGCCACCTGCCAAGACGGCACCCGCCGCTATTGCCTGGAGGGGTAGTTTCTTCCATACGTTTAAGCTACGGATATCGTCCCAAAGCCCTACTACGAAGGCTATCAATAGACCCGCTACAAATCCCCATAACCTCCTGTCCAGTTCAAAATTAATCAAAAACGGCACCATGAAACCGATAAATATAGCCGCACCACCGATGCGTGGCAGGGGCTTAGAATGTATCTTCCTGGCATTGGGTATATCCACCGCTCCCACTCGAAATGCTAGTTTTTTAACCAACGGGATAGACAGCGCTGTTACTGAAAATGCCAGTGCAAAAGCTATTAGGTAATCCATGTCCCTACCCTACCTGCGCCAGAAGTGTATAAGTAACTATGATGGTGAATATATTGATAACTATCGCTCCAAGTAGTAGGAAGAAGCTCATGATCCGGCTCTTCTCAAAAGAAGCGATCGCCAGTGTTAGATTACCTGCGGTCACTACGAAGCTGAAGATGCCATAACCATATATCAGCCGCCAATCGCTTAGGCGGGACAGCCCGATGCCGCTTGTATACTCGAGTGGAACCACAAAATCAGTCGGACGCAAACGCGCTAACAGCAGTATGGCTACTATCAAAAACGTGCCCAATGCCAGAAATACGAACCATCGTAAAAACTTATCACGAAGTATTCGTTGATGCCTCAAAAACGCTACCGTACGCTCTATCAATGTCTCTCTTATATTCATACTTAGGGGTCATTATACATTTATAGGTGTGAGAACCGCAAAAAGTAACTTAATAAGTCCGGTTCGAATCTGAGCGAAGCTCATCAGAAATTAAAAAAGGACCAAATTAGGTGTTGCCTAGCGATAGTAGTGGCTGAGATTACTGGTTTTGGGCAGTAAGATCTTTCATGGCTGCTGTAACTTCGGCAATTTTGTCTTGCATTTTTTGAATATCAACCTCACCAAGTTCAGCTTGTGGTTCAGGGGTGATACCATGAACACCTTCTGCACGTGCGACCATGCCGCTGTGCATAAAGTAAGGTAAATGACCGTTTGTTGGGCCTGTATAGTGCTTCTGTTCACCCACTTTTCCTGACCCTTTAACTTTAAACTTATACGTCTCAACATTTGCTATGTTCTTGCCGTAGCGTTTAACCGCTTCTTCATCAACATCAGTAACGTGTGCATATTCAAGACTTGCACCGTCTTCTTCACTAAAATCAATGGTAAGTAATTCTGATCGCTGGTACCTGAACCTATAGTGTTTGTTTTCTGGTTCACCAGTTGCTTCAACAGGAAGTCGCTCGAACATTAACCGTTCTCCTCCATCAACAGGAGCACCGGCAAACTTCCAACCGGAAGCACTTATTTCACCTCGCACCTTAGCCAAATTAGGGTCAGAAGCCAAGTCTTCAATAGCAGTACTAAGCGATGCTGCACCATCAATTTCTGTACCTTCAACCCAGACTGCGAAACTTTCATTAGCTTCTTTTACATGACGCTGATCTTCCAATTTCGCCTGTAAGCGTTCATGTTCAGCCTGTAAGTATTCACGTCCAGCCTGTGCATATTTACTAATAACTCCTTCGTCGCCCCTTTCAGCGAACTGCTCGTCTTCACTTAGGGCGAATAGCTTATCATGGTCTTCAAGCAAGTCGTCTACCTTATAATCGGCTTCTCTCAGTTTATTTTCTGCGTCTTTGATCTCAGCTTCATCATAATACCGCTCATCATCAGGGTTATCGTAGCGAACACGAAAACGTAACTCTTCATCTGCGCTGGCAACCCTTTCTCTAGCTTCAGTGATACTGCGGGCAATGCCCGTCATAGCAAGCTGGGTATCTTCCGATGCTAGTTGTTGCTCAACGTTACTTAGGTCTTCTTGTGATGCTGGCATATGATTGAGTCCCTTGTACTAATTAGTTGTTAGTTGTTAGTTTTATTCGAATTCGAATCTATTATTATAAATTAGCATAATTATGATAAATTGTCAAATATTCGTAACGACCCGATAGCTTGGCGGGCCCGACCCTGAACCAGTCGCGGAGTTTACCATGCACCTAGAACGGTGCAGGGCTCCGGTTCAGGGCACAGCCCTCCTACGCTTTCAGCTTCGGAGGACAAGCCGGATTAACACACGATGATAGACTTGGCTATCGCCAATTCCATCATCTAACTATGCTGTGTCAAATCAATAGATTTGACACTAGTCTGAACCGGCCCTTCGGGCTGTCCGGTTCGTATCAGCGAGCGAAGACCGGATAGACGTTCGCTCCGCTCACTTGCCGCTGCGGTCAGTGCTCCCCGTGCCTCACGAGGCACGGGTGCGCCGCTGACCTTGCTTACGAACCGCTTTTGCTTTGCAAAAGATGCCGGTTCGAATCTGAGTCAGAGACTCAACATGAAAAAAGCGCCACACTGCGGTGACGCTTTTTTCAT
>SLRF01000046.1 GCA_007131065.1 Candidatus Saccharimonadota bacterium | reverse complement strand
TAATCCAATCATTCAAAGCTTCCTTTAATTTTAGTCATTTAGCGCACTCTGATTTACTAAAAAGCGGTAATACGTATAATCGAAAAGCTACTTATTTTTTAACTATAAATTTCACTCCGCGGCCGGTTGAACCAATTTTTTGTAGACTACCCCTCTTTACAAGTTCATTGCAGTAATTACGCGCTGTCTTCTGCGATACCCCCAATTCAGCAACTACATCCCTATTACTTATCTCCTGTCTCTCTTCAGCTAGATCCTTCAGTCGATTAATATTTTTAGTATATGCACTTTTCTTTATAACATTCATCTGTAGTTGATGTGGCCTAGACTTATTATCTGACATTTTCTCAGTCTTTTGCGCCACTTTTTGCGCCAAAATATACCCTACAGCGACTCCGGCACCTAGCGTTATAATCCTTTTAAGCATAATTTACATTTTACGTTATAAAGCGGTAATACGCTATATAAATCAATATAGCACCCTAACTTAGGGTGCTATATTAGCTATTTAAAGCTGTTTTAAGGTTTAATTACCTTAAGCAGTCTTAGCCTTGCCACGACGGCTTTTCTTGCCACCGACAGCTCCAGCTTTGCGCGCTAGCTCGCGGTTAGCGGCGAATCCGCCACCTCGGCTCACTGTACCGCCCATCTTACCGATGCGCGAATAGAAGTCACTTCCGTGGCGCTTCTTGTTGGTTTGGGCAGCTCTAGTGCCACCATGTTTAGTACCAGCCATTTGCCACTCCTTTCCTGCAACTACCGCTACTGAAGCGATCGTTTGCATGTTACTTAGTTATTCTCTCTGTGTCGCTTGAGTATATTAATAGCATAAGTATCATTATATGTCAAATACTCTTATGCTCGTATCTAGCTTTTTTATATGAAGTGGCTTTTACTTACCTTGATGGGCCACTACTCTCATTATAATGGCGTTTGTGCTAACTGGCTATGTTTACATCTCTTAGTAGCACCTTACTCGAGCTCGGTGGTATACTCCTTAGTAATATGAGTTTTCGAAAATACCTAGATGTAACGCTGGACTATATGAAATCCCTGCCCGATGTAATGCGTAGATACAAACTGCTAGCTTTATCAGTAGTAGTGATACTGACGGTACCCATATTATTGGGCATAGACACTCTGGCCACTAGCAGGCTAGATACAACTCAGAGCCAGATAAAACAAAGCCATGCTCGACTCTTAAAAGCTATTAATAACGCTCCCTCCCCCGAAGAGATGCAGCCTGGACAACCGAACTCTCAGGCAAGATTCATAATAAATTCCACTCAAGAGTCGGCCGAACGCGCCGAAGATGCAGCCTCTGATCTGGGATATAGTTTTTACGACCGCCCTTTGGCTTACCTCTCAAGTACTTACAGTGGTCGAGACGTTCGTCGATTTAATCGACTGGCACGATCGGAAGCTACTGATATATCTGATCAATTCACTAAATATGCCGAGCTTTTAGCCTCTATGCAGGAATTCATCGAATACAGCCCACTCATCGACACTGCTGACCTCAGTCTCGGTTCTGCCGATAGTAACGAACGCATGCAGAGGCTGCGGAACGGACTAGAGAGATCCGCGAATTCAATCGAAGCAAGCAAATCACCCATAAGCGAAGATGCATTAGATATCATTACTCGAGCACAACAAGCCCAGGATCAACTTGAAGCCGACGAAAATGTCGAAGAATTCGTGGAAACTTTCGAAAGTCTGCAACTAGAGTACGTAGGATTAGCTAGTGAACATCACCAACAGTTGATAGACGATCTCAGGCAACGCGCCATTTCTATTATGCGCTAGCGGACTCTCTCCTGACTATGGATTATTATCCAGTTCTAGGGATTGTACCTATATTCGATTCCCCCTAGTCGCACCTTGTTGCTTGAAGGTTCAGAAGATATCAGCTTAATCTGTATAGTTATTGTATCGTTAGCATCAAAGGTGCATCCCGTAGGATCGCTAACTGTTATCTGTTCCCAGGTGGCGGTAGTGCTAGGCTTGATAGATTCTGAATTAACACAAACCGTATCGCTAGCATCACGTATGGTTATTTCCAAATCTCCATCTGTGGTGGAATCTACATATGTCCAGACTTTCCAGCTACCGGAATTGAATCCGTTGCTAGAGTTGAATATATTAGACAGCTTGTGATTTACAATTACGTCGTAGTTTTGAGCAGTACTCTCAGACGTCGACCACTCGTAGTAATTACGCCCGTCACTGTGATCTGCTAGCATCATACCGCTGTTATTTGTGCCGTCTGCACTCAGCACACCGCCGCCAAATTCGGGGTGTAATTTCTCTACCTGCGTACCCGTAGGTCCGCCGCCGCCACTACCCTGAGTCAGAGACAACCAGCTAGAACCGTCATAACCCTCGAAGTCCGTACCGGTAAAGCGAATTGTTCCGACCAAAGCGGTAGTGGTATTGCCCACTACTATACCTTCGTCGAAGCTGGCGCTCTGAGTCACCCGCAAGGTTCCATCTACGTCCAAGGTCTCTTGAGGATTGGCGGTATTTATACCTAGTCGCATGTTGTCCGTATCGGCACTGAATAATGCACTACCGGAGGCATTCTGTATCTGGAAGGCGGTTTCGCTATCAGCTGTACGATTTGTGATGTCGGTGCCAGAATCACCAGACATTTGGTTTACGAACGTCGTGTCTGTACCGTCATCGAATATCGGCCCTGCAGCATGCCAATCACCATTTACGCCTGTGCCAAACCGGTTATTAGACAGGTAGACATCTGCAGTCATATTGTTTAGGTATATAGCTCTCGCTCCGCCACTAGAGTCGGTAATGTAGTTATCTATTATTTGCGTACCGGTAGATCCATCTACAAAAATGCTATGGTCATCAGTAGAAATTCCAGTATCTATTATGCGGTTTCCGATTATTCTCGTATCGGTGTCGCCGCCCAGTTGGATAGCATACTGGTCGTTATCGACAAATCTGTTGTTGATTATTGAGTTGTCGGACGATGACGGATCTTCAATGCGAACGCCTGCCGATCCGCTACTCCTGAAGGTGTTGTTGGATATTGTCATATTTGAACTGCCTAGCAAATAGATACCGTCGGCACTTGTATTTTCTACTGTGATGTCTTTAATCAATCCGGTGTTTAATGTCATAAATATTATACCGGTTTGGCCGCCGCTACTTTGCGCGCCACTGTTACCATCAATCAGGATGTCACGAACCGTTATATTCTCCCCAGTGCTCGTATCACTATTGGTTATGATGTTTATCGCTGCATCATGATTGTCTCGCACCTGGATAACTGTACTGCTGCCCGCACCAGACAGCTTTGTATTATTCGGCAGATCGATAGATCCGCTGACGATATATGTACCTTCAATCAAGTAGACTGTACCTCCACTACTCGGAAGCGCTCCTATAGCGTCGTTTATAGTAACTTGAGCATTATCGGCGCTATCAGGTACTACGAAGTCGGCACTATCCTTAGCAGTTTGTGAAGCATCTTCTGGAGCGACTATCACCGTAGCAATACTCCTATCCGCCTGCCATTTGCCGTTGCTGTAAGTAAGTAGCTGGTTAGTGTCAGTATCGAAGTACACCATGCCCTCAGTCGGTGAACTTGGGCGGGATGCGGTATTG
>SLRF01000036.1 GCA_007131065.1 Candidatus Saccharimonadota bacterium | reverse complement strand
GCCGGTATTGAACTTCTTAGAGAGAATATTTACCAATGTTATCTCTACCCTTACTATCTTCGTCCTTACCTTCTTCATGTTGGTAGAGGGCCCTAGATGGATTGATAAATTCTGGAGACTGCATCCGAAGAGCAATCGCAAACACCGCAAGATGCTTGCAGACAAGATGAACAACGTTATTACGAGCTACGTAAACGGCCAGCTCCTGATAGCTTCTATCAACGGTGTGGTTACCCTGATAGTGCTCAGTATCCTAGGTATACCTTTCGCTTTCTCGCTGGCTGCTATATCGGCGCTATTGGGCCTCATACCGGTAATCGGGACTACCATAGGTGCGGTAATAGTTATAACTGTCGGTCTCTTCCAGTCACTCACAATCGGTATCATACTGCTCATATATTTCGTGGTATACCAGCAAATCGAAAACAACGTCATACAGCCGGCCATCCAATCTAAGTCGCTAGGTATGTCGCCGCTTTTGATTCTTATTTCCGTAGTAATTGGATTTAATCTAGCCGGTATACTTGGCGGACTTCTGGCTATTCCTATAGTAGGCTGTATCAATATACTGGTGCTTGATTATATGGAACGAAATCACCACGCACACGCCTGAGGTTATGGCGTGACTACACTGATAGATATCACTACCGCCACCATAGTTAAAAGATTGAGTTTCCTTCTGTTGCTAGGAGTAATTGTATATACGACCTACCTGGCCATGACGGCTATCAGCATGATATTGGTAGCGGCATTCATAGCCTTGGCGGTGAATAGACCAGTGAGCAGTATCAGCGAGAGACTCCCCTTCGGTAGTCGCAAACTTGCTACGGCAATAGTATTCTCAATCATCGGTGTCGTTGTGGGAGTGGTAGTAGCTTTAATCATCCCACTTATTACCACGCAAGGTCGAGAGCTTGCCGTTAGGATTCCAGAATATCTGCAGGATTTAGAGAGATCTGACAATTTCTTCGGACAGTGGCTAGCAAGTTTCGATATCGAAGGAGGCTTCGAGGCATTTATGCAGAATCTAGTCAGTGGACTTACCGCGTCATTCGATGCATTGCTATCAGCTACCACTATGATGCTCAACAATCTAGCGATATTTATACTTACAATCGCGCTAGCATTTCTGATGGCAACCGAGGCACCGCGCTGGACTAAACAATTCAAAAGCTTCATACCAATGCACATGCGTGATAAAGTCACTACTTTGCTAGATAAGATGTATGCCGCAGTAACTGGGTTCGTTAACGGCCAGCTGATAGTTACTACCATAGCATCTCTTCTGACTCTAGCCCTGCTGACCCTTCTCGGTGTACCGGCGCCTCTATCTCTGGCGGCGGTGATATGGGTTACCGGCCTGATACCTTTAGTAGGAAACACTCTAGGTGCCCTGGTGGTTATAGCCGTAGCATTAGCACAATCCCTGCCAATCGCACTGTTCCTGACCGGATATTACATTGTTTATCAGCAGGTTGAGAATAATGTACTGGAGCCGATTGTACAGGCTCGTACCGTGCAGATGACACCACTGTTCATACTTGTATCAGCTATCATAGGTGTGTTTGCGGCCGGCTTTATAGGAGCGTTGCTAGCTATACCTGTCGGAGCTTGCGTGAAGATATTGATAAATTACATTATCGAAACGAACAATCTAGAAGAAGCCTAAGAGCTATTTATATGACCATATAGTTGCTTCAGTGCCTACGTCGCGTAGTTCTACGCCTTCTTCTAGCAATCGGTCACGGATCTCATCGGCCTTGGCAAAATCTTTATTCTTTCTGGCCTTTTCTCTTTCACGAATAAGATTTTTTTGTGCATCAGATATATCACTTCTGGCAGATAGATTTAGACCGAGTACAGTATCTAGAAATTCTAGTAGTTCATAATGCGTAGCTCTTTCCGCAAGGCGTAGTGGGTCTTCACCAACCTTGGACATATAGTCACTCAGTATGGCTAATGCTTTCGGTGTGTTTAGATCCTGGTACAGCACCTGGCGAATTTGATCTATAGGTGAGGGCTGCACTGAATCAGCCTGCTTTGGCAGCTGCCAAGCTAGGTCTGCGAAGATGTATAGGTCACGCAATCTATTCTCTGCTGCTTCTAGCGCCTCCCAGGTGAAATTACTTTGAGTGCGGTAATGGGATTGCAGTATGAGAAGCCGAAACGCCAGAGGTTCGAAGCCTTTTTCGGCGATGTCATCAAGCGTGTAACCGTTGCCGGCGCTTTTGGCCATCTTCGCACCATTAACCTGCATGAATTCACTGTGTAGCCAGAAATTAGCAAATTTCTCACCGGTAGCAGCTTCGGATTGGGCTATTTCGTTGGTGTGGTGTATCGGTATGTGATCGATACCTCCGGCATGTATATCCATGGTAGTCCCTAGATATTTCATGGCCATGGCAGAACATTCTATGTGCCAGCCCGGGAAACCTTTGCCCCACGGGCTGTCCCACTCCATGTCTCTCTTAGTATCTACTGGAGAAAATTTCCATAGAGCAAAATCTGTTTTGTAGCGTTTCTGCTCGTTAACCTCTACCCTTGCGCCCTCGAGTAGATCTACGTTGTCTAATCCGACCAGCTTTCCGTAATCATCTAGCATAGATGTATCGAAATAAATGCCGTCGTCTATACGGTAGGTGTAGCCTTTTGCTTCTAGTTGTTCGATTAATTCTATCTGCTCAGTAATATGGTCGGTCGCTTTGGGCATATATTCAGGACGGGTGATGTTTAGCTGGTCCATACCGTCTACAAACCGCATCGAATAGTGCTCAGCTACATCCCAGGCGGTTTTACGCTGTTTGGCAGCCGATACCGCCAGCTTGTCTTCTCCTTCATCCTCGTCACTCACGAGATGTCCTACGTCGGTAATATTTAACACGAAAGTCGGCTTAAGACCGCTGTCTACGAGCACTCTACGCAAAGTATCGTAGAAGATAAATGCTCTCCAATTTCCGATATGTGGATCGAGATACACTGTAGGTCCGCAGGTATAGGCTGTAACTTCTCCACTACGCAGAGGTGTAAATACTTCTTGCTTACGGGTCAGTGTATTAAAGAGTGTGAGTTTCTGCTTCATAGCTTTTCATCTTCTCTATCAATACCGGCACTATCTCGTCAACTACACTCTCATGTGTAGCATCTTCGAAACGGCATGAGGCAGCTTTATCATGTCCACCGCCCCCGAAATGCTCCGCTACCTCTCTTGCGATGCCGACATTGGCTCGCATCGAGGCATTGCTATATCCTTTACGTTCAGTAATTACTACGGATATCTCTACTTCCTTGAGTGTACGGAGTTCGTGCTTAGTTCTCTCGATTAGCAGTTTGTCTTCGGAAAGTATTTGATACTCTTCCTCGGTAAAGTAAGTAATAGCTATTTTATCCTGGTGGAATAGCTTAGTTCTCGAAAGCACGTTTACTCGTATTGGGAGTTGTGAGGCGGATATACTACTAGTCTTTTCTATGGCTAGACGTAGTGCTTCGAGATCGGCGCCATTATCTACTAAATAGCCCATTGCCTCAAAGGTCGCTGAACTAGTCTGCTTAGTAGAGAGATTGACGGTGTCGGCCTTAATACCAGAAGCGAGTCCATAGGCTGCCTCGGGGTTTATACTCCACTGGAAATGTCG
>SLRF01000059.1 GCA_007131065.1 Candidatus Saccharimonadota bacterium | reverse complement strand
TGACGCTGGGGTCCCTGCTTTATCAAGCAAACACTGTCCGGTTCGGTGGCGAGGTGTCTTCAAACGAACTGCAGGACTTAGTACAGGAAAGCCCCGCGGTAGCCGAATATCTAGAGGACCAGAAAGATTACGAAGCGCACTTTATCACTATCGCTAACCTCACTAAAGAGGATCAACAGCGCGCGCTAGGACAAGCGCTAACTATTACTACTGCGATAGTGCTAGTGTTTGTCGGCTTCATTAGCTTTATAATCGCTCGATATCTACTGAAGCCGGTCGAGGAAGCCTACGCTTCCCAAGAACGTTTTATGCAAGATGCTGCCCATGAGTTAAGAAATCCTCTGGCGGCTATAGATATAGCATTGTCTACTCGCGCTGAAGATAAGGATCCAGAACTAATAGACATAATAAAACGGCAGAATAACAGGCTGGTCGGCATAGTAGAAGATCTGCTATTCCTAGAGCGCCGGCGAATCGGCGAAGAGGTTCCGATTACGAATATATCCACACTTATGGAGGATGTGTTAGAAGACTTGAGGCCATCTATGAACAATAAGAAGCTTAAGTTGAACCGGGAAATACAGCCGGAAATTATGATGAGAATCGATCCGACCGATTTCGTACAATTAGCAAAAAACGTCCTAGACAATGCTCTCAAGTATTCCCGTCACGGGAAAAGTATAAAAGTGTCTTTGTCTACGAACGGCAAGACTATACTGATGGTCAAAGATCAAGGCATCGGGATACCGCAAGATGAGTTGAAGCAAATTGGCGACCGATTTTTCCGTGCTAGCAATGCAGCAGACAGACCCGGTACGGGCTTGGGGGTAGCCATAGTCAATAAGATACTTAATTCATACGGCGGAACTCTCGAGATAGACAGTCAAATCGATAAAGGCACTACTGTTAAAATGATTATTTAAGTGCACTATACGCCAACTAAACACTTGATAAACAGTCAGTATACACCAACCCACTCATAATAGTTAATGTAGATATCAATAATATAAAGGAGAATTTACATGAGTACTAGCAAGATAGCACTATCGGTCATAGCTGTGATCGCTTTAGTAGGCGGTGTAGTATGGGCTACCTCTGCCATGAGTGACGACGAGATGACTTCAAACGACAACGAAAGCCGAGAAACAGAGATTATAGAAGGGCAGCCGAATATTGTAGAGCTGGCTCAGGACACTCCGCAGCTATCGACCTTGGTCGATGCAGTAGTGGCGGCCGAACTTGCTGAAACACTGTCCGGAGAGGGTCCTTACACAGTATTCGCTCCGACAAACGATGCTTTCTCAGCCTTGCCAGAAGGAACTTTGGGTGATTTGCTCATGCTCGAGAATCAAGGGCAGTTACAGAGTGTTTTAACATATCACGTAGTAGCGGGAGATGTCATGTCAGGTGACCTATCAGATGGTCAGACCATAGAGACCCTGCAAGGTCAGACTTTGACAGTAAGCATACACGAGGGAGGTGTTTTCATAAATGACGCCCAAGTAATAACAGCAGATGTAGATGCTAGTAATGGTGTAGTTCACATCATCGACTCAGTACTGCTGCCGAATTAGGCAAAATCTACACATTCTGAACAGAAACCCCGTTTAATGCGGGGTTTCTTCGTGGTGCGGGTGCATGCCACTACACAATGCTGCATAGCGTTGTGGCGACATGCCGTGGACCCTTCTTCGCCTTTGGCTTCGCAGGGCAGGCGAGACAGCGGCTTCGCCTTCTCCGCTCATCAGTGCTCCCCGTGCCTCACGAGGCACGGGTGCGCGCTGAATCGCTACGACAAACTCGCCCTTCGGGCTATACGAGTTTGAGTCGACGACTCCGTCGTCATCCAAGAAAAAAGCCCCACGTTGTGGGACTCTTTTCTTGGTGCGGGTGACGAGACTATTTAAGGATATATTCTGCAAGCTTTCTCGGAGCAAGCTCCTGCGATAGCTTTTGATTATCAAACTCCCGTTCGCTTACGCTCACTCTTCACGAGTTTGAGTCCGACGCCTCCGTCGTCATCCAAGAAAAAAGCCCCACGTTGTGGGACTCTTTTCTTGGTGCGGGTGACGAGACTCAAACTCGTGGCCTCGTCCTTGGCAAGGACGCGCTCTATCAACTGAGCTACACCCGCGCGCTAGCGCTAGTTCAAAGTATAAAGTGGAAAGTTTATAAAGCCAATGCACTTTACAGCTTTAAAACTTTATAACTTTTGACTCATTTTGGCTTAGCCAAAATGGTGGCGAGACTCGGACTCGAACCGAGGACACGAGGCTCTTCAAGCCACTGCTCTACCAACTGAGCTATCTCGCCGTATAGTTACTATATCAAAGAAAGAACCAACCCACTTCTGACGAAGCTTGAATGGTCGCCGCTGGCGACTACCAATCCCGACGCTTCGGTCGGGACCCCGTACTTCGCCTACGGCGAACGTCGGGGCTGAGCTATCTCGCCATATAGTTACTATATCAAAAAAAGAACCGATCCACTTCTGATGAAACTTGATTGATCGCCGCTGGCGACTACCTAGACTATATTAACAAATACTAATAAAGTTTAGAATCCTTGAGTAGTTTAGCAAGCTGAAATATAAATATCTAGGAACACATATTTACAATATAAATTCGCCTTCAAGCCTTTTTCGTACCAGTATACTAATGCTATAATCTACATAAATTAAGAGGAATCCATCATGGAAGACAATAAGCAAGAAGTACCAGAGCAAGAAACACAAGAAGAAGTGCAAACGGAAGGAGCGCAAAACAAAACTGAAAATATAGACGATGTCAAAAACGTAGCGGCACTAGCATACTTAATATTCTTCATACCACTACTATCAAATCCGGAGAGTGAGTATGGAAAGTTCCACGCCAACCAAGGTCTATTACTTCTAATTACTGGTCTAGCAGTTAGCTTTTTGGGCAGTATTCCTTTCATAGGCTGGTTTATCATCCTGCCTCTAGGATTCATACTAGTGCTTGTATTGTTTGTCATGGGTATAGTGAACGCTGTTAACGGCAAGAAAAAACGACTGCCGCTTATTGGGGGCATAGACATAATCAAATAGCACTAGTCGCTGCTTTTTAAGATACATGATAGCGGAAATCCTGTAGCAGTGTCACAGCCCTGTTGTAAGTGGCTGGCGCCTTACTCCTTGTGCTAAACTTCCAAGTAGCAATGTTTAGAACAATATGAAAATAATAGACGAAAAAATTAAAACCCCCGTAGCAGAATTGGTAGACACTTCCTATCAGAAACGATTCCTGAGACGGTTCATAATGCTCATCATCACAATAGTGCTGGGACAAACTGTCTTTTATCTTCTGACTGAAAATATATGGCTTTCAGCTTTCAACTCTCTAATCTTGCTAGCTTTGTGGTTCGGCGTATGGATACTGGGTAAATACTCATACAATCTAGCATCCTCCTTCATCATACTGCTCTGTCTAGTGATAATACTCTCATCCATTCTTACCACGGGCTTAGGTAACAGCACGATATTCTGGTTCTTCATATTCCCAATACTTGCCACATTCCTAAAGGGAAAACGTGGTGGTGGCGTATGGCTGATGATACTAGTTCTAATATTGGCAGCACTATACCTAGCAGTGCAACTGGGTTATGTCGAGACATTCGCCATCTCCTACGACGCTACCACCTTTCAGCAACTGATAATCAGCAT
>SLRF01000052.1 GCA_007131065.1 Candidatus Saccharimonadota bacterium | reverse complement strand
TGAGGCATGAGATTGAAAAACGCCCAGATCAATATACCGATTAGTAATAATATTCCCAGGCCAATAAGTATGCGTTTTTTAAACCTGTCAAAATCCGGAACTCGCTTCTTCTTGATCTCCTTCTTCTTGTCGCCTTCTCCTACGCCCTTGGTAGCGGTCTCCGCACTCTTGAAATCGGCATCAGTAGGTTGCGATCCGTCTATAGTAGCGCTGGGCATCTCTTTCGCGGTTGTAGCCGGCTCCGGCACTGACGGGTCGGTCTCGAGATTCGGTGCCGTCAGGAGTTTCAACTGACTGGCCACGTTGAGAATACTGGGGTCGCGAGTGATGACGACCAGCTTGGACCCTACGCTGTCGGCAGCTTTTTTGAGCAATTTAAGATTTACCACGCTGTGCAGGGTAGTGGAGCGCTTAGGCGGTATAAGAGCTATCGTCTCAGAGCTGATTGACTCTATCTTACTAATTATCGCGGTGATTTCGTCATCTGCTTCTAGATATAGTTGCTTCATAATTAACTCTGCATGGCCTGATTAATCTTATTGATGAATTTCTTCGACGGCGTTTCCGTATGTATAGCATCCAATCCGACATTTAGTAAGCCCATAGACGTAATATAGGAATAATCCGACACCTTGCCGGTATCGTCCACCACCCTATCGACCTGCTTGGGCTCGATGTGGCGGACCTCAATGTTGGCAGATATAGGAACTTGCTCGCGCCACTTATTACTTTCAAGAGCCTTTGGTACGTATGGTAATCCCGAGCCACCACCACACAGGAGTATCTTGCTAGGAAGCTGGTCGACACTGTCGAATTCGCTCAAAGCCAGTTCCACTCCACTGAGCCATACTTTGACCGTAGGTATTAGCGCCTTGCGCGCCTGCTCATCATCGCTATTTTTACTTAAGTTGCATTTGCGCTCTTCGGCCTGTTCGAAAGTCAGGTTGAGAGATTTAGCGACCGAGGAAGTGAAGCTTCGTCCGCCGATACCAAACATCTTAGTACCCTCCACGCCACCATCATTAACCAAGGCTATATCGGTCGTACCGCCACCTACATCTACAAATATGGCGCTAAAGCTTTCGCTCACATCAGACCCTACCGATTTCGCCACTGCGAACGGCTCGGCCGTCACGGCTAAAAGATTTAGATTCAGGTCCAGCGCCACTCGCTCGAGCGCGCCTATATGCACCATGGGGGCAAAAGCACAGAATAGCTGGACCGAGACGTCCTTACCCTTAAACCCTACCGGATTAGTTACCTTGTATCCGTCGATCGATACACTTACGACAGCGGCATTGACCATAGTAATTTCAATATTCTCAACTCCGGACTCCCATGCCAGCTCCGCTTCTGCCCGCTCCAAGGCACGTTTCTGAACCTGTTCAATAATCTCCTGCAGTTCTCTATCGTCCATCTCCTTGTTCGAGTCGGCCCGACGGTACTTAATAGTAGTGGTATTACCCTTTACCAACTCTCCGGCTATACCCATTACTACGTCCTGGGCGCTGACTCCTGCCATCTCTTCTGCTTCAGTCAAGGCAGCCTCGCAGTTATCTACCACTGCCGCTATATCGGCTATAGCACCGGAATGCATATCGCTAAGATTCTGATGTTTGCGCCCCACGCCGACGATACGAGCCTGCTCTTTGCCACTCTCTTCATCGACTTCTACGCGCGCTATCAGAGCCTTGACAAACTCCGTACCCACATCTAGTGAGAGTATATGGCGTTCGTCCGGTTTTTTGCTAAATCGGTCTGCTAATTTCTGAAACATATATACTTTGGTATTTTAGCATAACCTCCGAAGTAGACTCATGTCTATAAATAGAATTTGTATTAAAATATTAGTTACCATGAGTGAGAGGTACCAAACAGGACCAGCGAGTAAGCCTGAGCGAGAGCCGGAATGTTTCTTCTGCGAACAACTACTAGAACAAAAGGACGGAGTAGTTACTGAGACCGAATCCTGGCGAGTACTAGTATCGCGCGACCAAGGATACCTAGGACGCTGCATGGTAATCCCCAAGCGTCATATAGATAGAAAAGAGGAGCTGCTCGAAGAAGAGGTGCTCGAGCTACATTACCTGCAAGTCGATCTTGAAAACGCCGTAAGCCAGACGCTGGGAGCACGGATGTGCAATTGGACCCAACTAGGCAACCACGCCTACCGCGAAGTAGACCCGAAACCGCATTTACACTACCACATGCGCCCCCGCTACGCAGAAGCAGTAGAGTTCCAGGGTCGTCGCTTCGAGGACCCGGCCTTCGGAGAGATGTATGACTTAGACCAGCGCTGGAACGTTGACGCCGACCCCGAAGCTGCTGGCTTCAAGGAGGAAGTAGCGACTGCCTTGCGTGCATACTTTAATGAAAGCGAACAGTAGTAACGACGCTGAAGTATAATACTTATTTCAGTACGGCCTTGATCCTACGTACTCCGGCGGAAGATGACTCTTCCTTGGTTATTGCGAACTTTTTACCGTCTTCTGCTAATTCACCGGTCTTATCGACATGCGGACCTCCACATATCTCGAAGCTATAGGCCGTGCCGTCTTTATCTTTCATAGAATAAACTTTGACCGTGTCGCCATAAGTATCACCAAATGCACCATATGCTCCCCGCTCCAAAGCCTCGTCGGTCGGTAGCTCTTCCCACGATACTTCCAAATTCATATCTATTCGCTCATTAACAATTTCCTCTACTTGTTTCTTCTCCTCGTCGGTCATCTTCTCCGGATGAGTAAAGTCAAACCGCAACCGCTCGTCCGTAATATTCGATCCCTTTTGCACCACGTGGTCACCTAGTACTTCGCGCAATGCCCGATACATCAGGTGTGTGGCGGTGTGGTATTTCTTGTGTATATCGCCCTCACCGCCCAGGCCACCCTTAAATTGTCCTTTGGCGGCAGTGCGCGAACGCTGGCGCTGTTCTTCTAACTTAGCTTCAAATTCCTCATGCCAGTTCTTGGAGAGATTAGCTCCTCGTTTGCGGACTTCTTCTTCACTAAGTTCGACTGGGAATCCATGTGTATCATAGAGTTCAAATAAATCTTCGCCGGTCAGCTCTACATTACTAGCCTCGGACTTACTTTCTGCATCCTGCACTTTTAGTTTCTTATTGATCAACTTGTCACCTTTAGTTAGTGTCTGCCGGAATACGCCCTCTTCTTTCTTCAGAATATTCAAAACTTCTTCGCCGCTTTTTTCTACTTCGGGAAAGTCAGCTTTATAAGCGTCGATCACCAGTGGCACGGTGCGCTCGACTACGTCCTGCTTGATGTCCAGGTCGAAAGCGAACTTAATAGCCCGACGCATCAGCCGTCGGGATACGTAGCCCTGCTCTTTATTACTCGGCACTACGCCATCAACTGCTAAAAATACCGCCGCCCGTAGATGGTCGACGATAACCCGCATAGCCTCGGTGTGCTCTTCGTATTTCTTGCCACTAATCTCCTCCAGTCCGTCGATGATAGGCCGCATCAGACTGATGCGGAAGACGTCGGGGCTATCGAGACTGGCCGCTGCTATACGCTCCAGGCCGCCGCCGAAATCGACATTCTTGTTCGGCAAGTCATCGAAGCCGTCCGCAGTCTTTACATACTGCATAAATACCGAATTGCCGATTTCTAGGAACCTGCCACAGTCACAGTTCGGATGGCAGTTTTTCCCGAAACTATCATTATGCTCTACCTCGTCAAATTCATAAAAGACCTCGCTGTCAGGTCCACAAGGGTCGCCGGTGGGCGTCTCAACCGGTCCACCACCGCGGCTCCACCAATTCT
>SLRF01000051.1 GCA_007131065.1 Candidatus Saccharimonadota bacterium | reverse complement strand
GCTTATATATGTGTAACCCAGGCGCTATGGAATTGCAAACTATACCCCGCTTCCGACGGGGCGGTATGAAGTAGTATGTATCATGTATTACGTATTACGTATTATGTATTACGTATCAGGTATCATGTATAAAACATCTATTATTCAGGTCCTGAAACCAGACCCTATATCCAGTATCCTAGCTAGACCCTAAACCCTATATCCTGAATCCTGAGTTATCCTAATAACTCACAGCTGTGGTATTAGAACAGCTGCTGTTGAGTCAGTTTTTTGAGTGGTTCTCTACCACTGCCTTTGAGTTCGTCGACCAGGAATTGATATATCTCGACCATAGCTAGTGTATCGAGCTTACAGTACGCCAATAAGTCGTCGATTACTTTCTGTGGCATCTCTTCCTGTTTGAAGACATATTTATACCAGACCGCTTGCGCGCTTCCACCGTCCTGTACTCCTAGCTCTTTATAGCTTTGGTGTGGTGCCAGTACTGGCAATACGTTCTTCAGCGATGCGCTGCCGCCGAAGTGTTTGTTGATATACCACCCATTAGCGAACGGCACCATCAGGTCCGCTATTCGTTCATTTACGCTTTCGATCCATTCTTGATACTGTGGCTCGAACTTACCCATGTCTTTATTGACGCCTTTTTCGAAATTTTCATACCAGACTAGGATACTTCCGGTATCACCCAAATCTTCCTTGAGCTGTTTGAGTAGGTCGGGCACTGGAAAAGCTTGGTCGGTCGATAGAAATTCGAAATGCTCCAGCTCCCCGTCCGGTTTATCTAGTTTATGGAGCGAGTATTGGAATGGAGTGTTTTGGTAAGGACCGGTTCCATCGTATATGGGTACGGCGTGCGATATAGTTTCATAATCTAGAAACCACAGCGGAAACTCTAGTTCTCCTAAGAAACGTTCTATCTCTTGGTGGTTGGTCTCAGGTTCTTTCTGCCAGGCACGAATCTGACTCTGCTGGCGCGCATTGAACTCCTCTATATCTTCTAGCTCGCCTAGCGTGTTAGCACCATCCTGGTTTAGTGTCTCTATATCTTCGGGTTTGATCTGTGCCAATCGGTACGGGTGGTCGTCGGGTAGATCGGGGTGTAGGTGGAGATATATCGGAAGCCATATATAAAGACTACTGGCATATTTAGGGTCCAGATCCGGTCTTTGTGGTTGATCCATCACCTCCAGTGCTTCGTCGATCTTCTTGCGGACGAATTTTATTTGCTTACGTACGGATGCCGTTACGGTTTCTTGTTTGACCAGCTGGTGTGGATCAATCTCACCGTCTCGTATGTACTCTTTATCAACGTAGCAGACGCTTATATTGCCTATTGATATTCCGGCTTCTTCCCAAGCTATTGTCTGGAAGGCTAGGTCTATAAGATGATCGTCTTTGACGCGAGCAGAGCTTTTGACCTCGCAGAGATCCCACTCTTCGCCGTTTCTCTTTAAGACGTCGCTACGAGCTAGCAATCCCCTTTCCGTAAGCGTAGTGGCTTGGAATATCGTATCCTCTCCCCCGTCCATCAGGTCTTTCGTTCGTTTCGTTAGCTGGGCGAACTCCCAGGGCTTACCCTCCACCATAGCTCCACTTGGAAACAGCTTGCGTGCCTCAGCCTCGAAATCGTGCCCCATAGAGAATACGAACTCATCGGCTTCCGTAATCGGTGGCAACCGTTTCTTCTCATTCTTCTCTATCCAGAGATACCCTGGATGGATAAGAAAATGCATGAAATTAGACTTCGATAAGTATTTGGGCATCATTTGAGATTAGGATACAGGAATTAGGATATAGGGTATAGGATTTTTAAGGATTTAGGAATTAGGGTTTAGTATTCAGGAGGTTATAGTTTTTGGGTTATAGGTTATAGATATTGTGCCTAACACCTAACAACTAAAACCTATAACCTGACTAGACCCTATATCCTAAGCGAAGCGTTATCCTATGTCCTGTAGTTTTTAACTTTACAAACTTTACGAACTTTATAACTTTAAAAACTTTTAACTAATCTGGATGCATAAAAATCGCAAAAAACAAGTCTTTTTGTTCGGTTTACGTTCGTATATAATAGAAAATGAATTGATAATAAATAAGGAGGGTTTCTATGTCTAAAACGGCTCAATATCACGATGTTATGCTCAAGCCTCACGCCTCAGTTGGTGGCTGGAGGCGCCCCAAAGGCCGGTACTACCCCACCGGCACCAAGGAGCTCCACGATGGGCGCGTGGAAGTCACTTTTTATCTGCCGCCATCGGTGCTTAGGCAGTGGCAGAAGGCCATAACCGGCGGCAAGCGCATCCGCCTATTCGTGCCTGAGAGGTAATGTCTTTGTAGGTGTATTGACAAAGTTATGCTTATATTGTAAAGTGCAAAAGTCGTAGTACGTTAAAAGATGCATCGCTTATGAGTGATGCCAAGGAGAGGGACGGGAGTGCTTGACTCGATCGTTAAAATCGTCATGGGAAACGATGTCCTACTGGTCATCACCGTGATTATCGTCGCCGTGGCGGTAACATTGTTGCCACTATGGTACACACGTTCTCAGTACAAGAAGAGCGGCTACACACCAGCCGAGACCGAGCTTCAGTGCATCCAACGACGAAGGAGCTGAGAATGGCCCTGTTATGGACTTTTCCTGAGCGCATGCTCCGGGTTTACCCCCAGGGCAAAGCTTCGACGCCGATCATCGTAACAATGGATGTTGCGGATGCTCGTGCAAGAGCCTACCTAGATGGCGACCCCGATGCCGTAGAGTCAATCGACAAGGCGGTTGTGAGGATCGCGCGCAATCGACACAAGGTGTCGGTTGATGAGCGTATCATTATCGAACTGCTTCCTAAGAGCAGAGTCTCCGTCTAATCCCCTACGACCCGAGCCCCGTGCTCATCGATACCTGCCTAATGGCAGGAATACTATCGATGAACCGGGGCTCCTTACTTTGAAATTATAATAGTCCGAATTCGTCGTTTTCTAATAAATCATCAATTGCCGAAGCAAGTTTGTAGTCTTTATCCGTCACCTCCCCAGCGTCGTGGCTGATGAGTGAGATAGTTACTTTGCTGTAGTCATGGATAGCTATATCGGGATGGTGATTCTGCTCTTCGGCGACGGCTGCTACTTCACTAATCAACGTCACAGCGGCCAAAAAATCACTCGTAGTAATAGTGGCTTCTAGCTTACCTTCGTTCTCGTCCCAGCGCGGATTCAATTCCATATCTACACATTATCACAAAATAGACGGGATTTAGGGATTAGTATTTAGTATTTTGGTTGTAAAACTAAATCCTATATCCTAAGCGAAGCGATATCCTGTATCCTATAGTTTTTAACTTTATAACTAATCACCTGTATCCTAAGCGAAGCGTAATCCTGCATCCTGTTCTCATGTTATCCTTAGAAATATGAAACAGAGTCAGGCCCTGGCGGTCATGAAGCTTGGACACAACGTCTTTTTAACCGGTGAACCGGGCTCGGGAAAGACGCATACGCTCAATGAATTTATTGAGTATGCTCGAACCCATGATATCGATATTGGAGTCACGGCTAGTACCGGTATAGCAGCCACCCATATAGGCGGCATGACTATTCACTCTTGGAGTGGTCTCGGCATCAAAGATGAGCTAGCGGACGAGCAGTTACATAAACTCAGCACACGCCCACAACTAAAGAGTAGGCTCAAACGCACGCGGGTACTGATTATAGATGAGATATCCATGCTGGATGGCACTAGACTTAATCTACTCAATAGATTATTTAAGATTGCCAAAAACAGCGACAAGCCGTTCGGCGGATTGCAGGTCATTCTCTGTGGAGACCTCTTCCAGTTACCTCCCGTTACGCGCTACGGAAACGAGGTAGATTTCGCCTACGAAGCCGAAGCCTGGTCCGAACTTGACCTTAAAGTCTGTTACCTAAGTGAACAGCACCGCCAGGATGAGGACGCCGCTATGCTAGATATCCTACGCCAAATTCGCACTGGAGAGCCGGACGATAGCGTCGAACAGCTACTCAAAGAGCGTCTAGAGGAGGTCAATGAAGACCCCGATCTCACCCGGTTGTATTCGCATAATTTCGATGTAGATACACTCAATAGCGATCGGCTCAAACAGCTCGATGGAGAGGCACGCACTTTCCAAGCCCATACAAGTGGTAGTAAAAACTTTATCGAGCAATTACAGAAAAGCTGTCTAGCTCCTGAGATATTGGAGCTCAAGGTGGGAGCCCAAGTGCTGTGTGTGGCCAACAGTCCGTCCCAAGGATTCGTCAACGGTTCCCGGGCAGAAGTAGTAGACTTCGAAGGTGACCAGCCCGTTATCGAGCTTTTAAACGGTCGACGTATCAAACTAGAAAGACACACCTGGAAGATTGAGGATAACGATCGCGTGCTAGCAGAGCTATCTCAGTACCCACTGCGTCTGGCTTGGGCTATTACGGTCCATAAAAGCCAGGGTATGAGCCTCGATGCTGCTGAAATCGACCTTACCCGCGCCTTTACTCCCGGCATGGGATATGTAGCCCTCTCACGACTGCGTCGGTTGGACGGCCTGTACTTGCGTGGCATCAATCAGATGGCGCTACGTATCGAGACCAAGGTCAGCGAATTCGACTCATTGCTCAAGCGCCATACTGAGCGGGTCATCGATCAGATATCCAATATTCCCGACTCCAAGCTCGACGAACTTCATAAACACATCCGCACTAATCTTGCCTCCCCCTACGCCGAGTACGACCGGGATCTACTCGATAAACTAAAAGAATGGCGCACCCAGCAAGCTAAAGAACAATCCGTACCCGCCTACTTAGTATTTGATGATAAGACATTACTTGCCCTTGCCGCCGAGCAACCCACCAACGTCACACAACTAGAAACCGTACCTGGTATCGGCCCCAAAAAGCTGGCCGATTATGGTGAAGTGCTACTCGAGATGATCAATCGCCAACACGGCAAACTCTTCTAGGCATTGACATATCTTAGTAAATATATCTTAATTATAGTGTCGTAGTACTTTAAATTACTATCAGAAGACGAGAGAGGTTTCTCGAAATGAGATACGTACCCTGTCTTATTAGCTTCTATGATGAAGGCAACCGTGTGACCGTAAGGCGACTACTTCCCAGTAGTTTCGTACCGAACGTCCTGACTGAGATCCGGCCAGGTGTGGATCACTACATCAAGCTTCACTTGGCCCGCATGCTCGGCCGAAATCTCTACAAGAATCCACGCTATATCGACCCAACAGGCCTGAGTATCAGCAAGATTCCGTAACAGCCCTGCAACTATCCGGCAGTATCCCTACTACCTCGAGCGAGGTGACGTACCTTGGCGCGCAACGAGAGAATTTTCATCGCTACCTACCCCGACGGAAGGAAGAATTTTGAAGTTCGCATCGGACTCAATGCTGCACAGCATGCCAACGCCATGAAGTCTCATGGCAACACTGCTCGCATCGAAGGTGCTCGCAACAGCATCTGCATACAGGTGCGCAAAGCTATACACAAGAAGTACGGAGTCTCTCCCCAGCGGGTGCGTTGGGAGCATCTCCGTCTCAAAGAGTTGACAGAGCAGTCTCAAGGACCTGAGAACACCCAGCCCAAGCTCTTCTGATAGCCCTTTCTGCTACGACGAACCCCGCATTAGTATCCTTTCATCGCGACAAGCGATGGATTTATAAGGATATCTAAGCGGGGTTTAGTCTTTTGATAATTATCCCGATTTTATATTTTCAATTCTATTCTATAGATTGAAGGCATAAAGTCGGGCTCCCCGAACCGACATTTTACGCACACGAGAAAGCGTGCGTCGTCGTTTCGGGGAGCGTGGGGCTGAACTCGAACCGGTCGGTTCAAGTTTTTAGACCTAGACTACTATCCTTTGATCGGCGTCTTATATGAAAGACGCAGGTTTTGGTGTCAGCCTCCGCTACAGACCGCGCTCGCATATGGAGTGGGGTCGACGGGTGTATATCTACCCCTGGCATCGGGCGGTCCGGGTCGGACTTCCCAGTGCAGGTGTGGAGGCGTGAAGCGGGCGTTTCCGGTGTTGCCGTTGTAGCCGATTAGCTGACCAGTCTCGACTTCCATGCCCGATTCGATACCGGGCGCGTAGCCGGACAGGTGGGCGTAATAGAACTGCCCCCAATCGTTGACGATGTGCGCAGAGATGCCTCCCAGCCTGTTGTGCGACAACCTGATGGTGCCACCCTGGTAGGCATAGATAGGAATACCGGTATCGGCGAAGATGTCTACGCCTTGGTGGCTTCTACCTCCTGACCTGGGTGCTCCCCAGGTGTTAGTGAAGTTGTGGGGCTCCCCTACCGGGCAGGCCGCCCCATCGACGATGTTTGGCCGGGGCATCATTTCTTGGCAAAGTTCTGCCGCTGAAATAATGTCGTCCTCGTCTATGAGAGTCAGAGCCTGAGCCATCAGTATTTCCGCTCGGTCCCTGACCTCGTCGTACCGGTCTGGGAAAGCAGAAACCTGCGTAGCTTGGGCCAACTCACCTGGCGTAGCGGATTCCGGTAGTCGTTCGTCCCAGTAAAGGGCGCCACGGATTCCTTCCACTTTTGGATCCAGGAAGTTAGCTACGGTCCACTCTAGATTTACTCGAGGATCACTCGGGACTCGCCCGAGATTACCCAGGTTATCTTCGCTCCACTCGGATGGACGCATATCGGCAGGTACCCAGTGACGACGTTGCTGCATCGCTCCAGATGAATCCCTGTCCGACTGTCTTTCGGTTAGCGTAGGGTCGAATTTCGACTCCACATCGATCGTCATGATTGTCGCCAGCATTACGCGCTGTGACGCGTCATGCTCTTTAGCTACCTTGAGAGCCCGAGCGGCAACATCGATGGTTTCCGGCTTCGTGATATCCGATGTTCCAGGAATGCCGCCGGCCGTTGCGCATATACTATGTCCAGCTGCAGTAGTCGCGGCACCGCCCACCAGGAGGAAGACGATGAACGCGCCTCCGGCGGCTAGAGTCAGGGCAATAGCGCTTAGGCGGTTCATGTCTTCACCTCCTCTAGTTGGCGTAGCTGGCTTCGTTAACCAGCCATTCTTTGTCTTCCAGGATCCAGACACTGGTATGCCTGGGTTGGTACGAGGTATAGATGTCTCCGTTGGAGTAGACTACGATATCGATTTCAGTTATCACGACGGCTCTACGCGCCGATAGCGGCTCGATAGAAATTGCTTCTACGTGCGCTTCTACGCTCAATCCATGCTCCAGCAGCGTCGCATCGTCGCTGTCGTTGCTGATGAACAGTGAGATATCGTCCCAGAACCCCTGGGTCGCAAACTGCTTTAGGCGTACCTCTCTTTCTGCGGAGTTTTGGTGCGGATCGCGGGAATGCAGTTCTTCTATGAAAGCAACAGCCCGCTTAGTTAGGTCCGGGAATTCATCGCTAGACCCTGCTTCGGAAGTTTCTTCCTCGACATTGTCTTGGCCGTTTGTTGCGACTGTATCATCGGATCGAATTTGTGCTTCGATTTCCGTGCTCAGTCGCTCTCCGGCTTCTGTCTCCAGTGCGATTTCTTCTACCGGATTCATTCTGCTATCGACGGATTCGGTTTCGTAGGTGCTCCAGGCTCCGGTCATCCACGCTGCTATTACGATTAGCAGCGATGGCACGACCAGGAGGAGCCCGTACTTTAGCTTTTGGCCCATTACGGACCCCTCCTTGATGGTCGTGTCTTGGGTCTAGAGCTGCCGGTCCCGGGCACTGTCGGTATAGGAAGCTTCTAGCAGACGTTCGTCCAGCATCACCTGGACGAAGAATGGCGGCCAGTTGTCGCCGATGAGCACTAGGAACTGTCCCTTGCCAAGGCCCGGCAGTCGGCCAAGGATATTATCCGGTATGTCCCGAAATACCCTCAGCGATTCATGCTGAGCTTTGGGCATCCTTCCGACGAATACAACATCGGTTTCGCGCAGGCTGTTGCGTGCGAGTTCCCTCACCTTGGATCCTTCGGATCCGACCTGCTCTACGTCGCCGGGTCGATGCATCGCCCTCCAGATTCGAGTTCCGGTACCGCGAATATGCTTCAGGCGCGTAATCATCGCCCGGGCATACGGGAGGCTTTCCCAGCGGGACCAGTTTTCGTCATGGAGTTCGCAGTTGGTAGTAAGACTGAAGTCGTCGCGGCTTAGCGCTGAGTCGCGCCAGGCGTTGACGACCACCTCTACCAAGGGAATCGTCGACTCGGAGAGCTGAGTGAAGTCCAGCCCCACTACAGGTGCTGAGAGCTTTTCGTGCAACGAATGTTCCGCCCCGAAGATACCGTCATACTCCTCGATCAGGAGCAGCAGAATTTCCGAGATGGTACTGCAGGCTTCGGAGAATTTCTCCGAGCTCATATTCCGTCTGCCTTCCAACAGTCTGTTGGCAGCCTGTCTTTGCGAAAGGCTTGTGAACTTGTCGAGTAGCTGGTCGCGGATACGGTCCTGGAACTGCTGGTACTTTTGGTAGTCCAGGGTATCGATGACTTGTTGTAGCAGGACCGGCGAAGCCGCTTCGGGTGCAGTAGCATCCAAAACGCCAAGGCCGACGATTAGCGCCACTCTTTCAGAACTGGTGAGTTTGCGGTCCTCGACGATCTGGCAGAGCGTCTGCAGGATAGCCAGCTGTTGTTCGACGTTTAGCTTCATCTTTGGATCGAGGATGTTCAGCTTGTAGCCGCTGAGGCTGGTGTGCGAACTACCGAGGTAATCCTCGATAAATGAACGCCACTCCGCCTCGCGCCTATCTTCGGAGCCGAGATTGCTTCGTGTGTCGTCGACCGATATGCGCTGGCGTTGGCCGGTGGCTCGGTTGTCCAGTAGCGATTCGTATGCTGCAGCGGTCTTAAGAAGAGTCGTTTTACCGGACCCTCTCGAACCAAGCACCAGCATGGAGGTACCGCCGGTTATCTCGTCCCGGTGGTACTGCAGAGGATTGAAGAAGAACGGTTCACCATCGAAGGTGAAACCCAGCGGCAACCCACCGCTTACTGGCGGAGGCTTGACACGGGCTAGTAGGTTTAAGGCGCTCAACGCTTCGTGAGTGCCTACCTGTCCGAACTGCAAGGTATCGGTATAGGTCATGGATTTTCACCATCCTTTTAAGTAGTCGTTTGGTCTGTCAAAGTCCTTGAGGCGGCTGGGGCTTTCATCCCTATCTGGAGATAAAGATATCTACCAGCTCCTCAAACATATTGCCATGCTTAGTATCAGGGCCGCATGTTTGAAGTGCTGACCACGGGACCCTTTCAAAGGGTCCCGTGGTCGGGGGTACATCTACTAGGCTTACCAACGCTCACTTGTTTCCCGTGGGGATTCCCAGGGCGGCAAGTCGAGCGTCCCACTGCTGGGTGTCTCCTTTGATTTCGCGCAGCGGTACGATGGTCGTCCTGAACGAGTTTTTCAATGCGTCGATAGCATCCTTTAACTCGTCGGGACTCTCAGTGCTTACTGTCACCAAAAGGTTCAGATGTATCGCATCTCCATCACTTAGATAGAGAGCTTCATCCTCTTCCTCGATACGGTACGACTGATCTCTGTCCTTGGCACGCATGGAGCTTCCACGCGAACCTTGCCGCCATCTCTTGCTGTCGTCTTCCCAGCGGTTCCATCGCTGTCTGTACTCTTCGGTTCGGGCCGGAGCCGTAGTGAAGATTAGGGTGATGCCACCCCACAGACCAGGTGGAAGCTGGAGAGCGTGCTGCATGTATGCGGGATCGGTTCGTCTGCGTGTGAAACCGGGACTGAACAAGGTCGCGGTGTAAGTGCTGCCGGCAACCTCTAGATAGGTTCGCCGGGCTACCAGTTCGCTCTCATCGGGCAACGCTCCTTCAGCGAGCACCATGGAGTCTTCGATAGTACGGCGCCCTTGTATGCCCATGGACCTGCGGTCCACGAATGCATCGCGGTAAAGGTTGTGCAGGTTCATGACATCCAGATTGCCGCGCAAGAGCAGAGCGCTCTCGTAAGGATCGGGCCGACGTACACCTTGTACGCCGATCGAATCCAGGCGGTTGATCAGTTCCTCGGTCAGTTTGTAGGCCTTGGACTTGACGATCTCATCGAAAGGCAATTGGGACGGGTCTAGCCTGGACCAATTGCCTGGCCGGTATGTGGATATGGTTGCGAAACAGACGAAGCTACTCCCTCTTTCATGAGCGGTTTGCACCGCTTCATTGAAGCTCGCTTGGAGCTTACGTAGTGAGGGGTCGTTTGTATCGACATGAGCCTGCCGGGACTCCAGCCAATCCTGGGCTTCGTTCGAGTCGTATGGTACTCGCGCGAATGACAGGGCGGCCTTGAGCCCGATTCCATGGGTTTTTGAGAGCGCTTTGAGTATCTCGCTCAGTGCTTGGGCATGAGCCTCTACCGTGTCGGGACTGGATGCGACGGCGTCGCCCCAGCTATCGACCACCACCATCAGCGTATGCAGCTTGTTGTGTGGTGTGTAGATTTCGGTCAGATACTCCTCGCCTTTATCATCGAGCGGCAAGAAATTGACCGTAACACGACCGGTAGAGAGTCGTTGCCTGCTTCCAGTCTCGTCTTCATAGAGCAGGGATTCGACCGAGCATGCGCCCAGTTTACCCTTTCTCCTGCGACTTTTGACATTGCCGTATGAATCCAGCAACAACTGGTAGATCAATTTACGTCCGTTGAGTGCCGGAGCGGAAACCAGCGCCGTAGTCAGGGCGATTCCCACTCCTAGCAAGATGACGGGTAGTGTTCCAATCAGGATTGCAAGCAGCAACGCTACTACGCCGCTGGCAAGCAATACGTATCGGACACCTACCTTGTATGAGAGCCCAGCCGTAGTGTGGCCAGGCAGCATGGTTTGGTTCTGCTCACTCATGCCTGTGACCTTTCTTTCGACTTGGCTCTATTGGCTGAGTTACTCAGGAAAGCACCGGTCGCCGCGACCGTTTTAGCGGCCGGGTGCGGCAACATCGTCGCCGCTGTACTCAAGCCGGTAGAAACCGACGAGCGTCCTTTGCCGGGACCTGTGCTTCCCTTTTGTGCGTAGAGACTTCTTGTAGTAGCTGCCGCACCAGCTGTCGTGACAGCAACCATTCCTTTCCCGACCGGTGTGTTCAACCGGGCATTCGAATTGATCGGCATCACCATGCTTGATATCGGTCCCCACCGCTTGATATAGCGGTGCATAATGAACGGCAATGCTACCGCTAGGGCCAGAGTAATCAAAGAGGCGATGTCGGTCATGATGGCCGGCACTTCTTGTTCTGCGATGAAGTTTGCGAAGCGCAAGCCGTTTACTAGGACTATGATGACGAACGGCTTGGCAATGACCGCTACGATCAGCCAAGCGAGCCACCATCTCCATATGCCGATTCCTGATTTTCCGCTTGCGACAAGTGCGTATAGCAGGGGTGCACCGGCTAGCAGCAGTAATACGCCGAAGCTGAAGAACACCATAATTACCAGTAGCAGGCTGCTTAGCGCAAAACCTGCCCAAACCATCAATCCGCCGAGCGGATTGATGGTAGAGCCGAAAAACCTCTCGACGTACTGGATCATAGTAAGTTCCGGCGATTCGATGTCCTGCCACATCATGAACAATCCCACGTTCATGTATTCGACCGTGAGGAGAATGCCCACCGTTACCGGAGGCAGCAGAAAGCCGATCAGCCAGAGACGGAGTACGAAAGTAGCTACTCCGGCCGTCGACATCTCGCTCTGCTTGCTATAGAGGATGCGGAAGATACCTATGAAGGTCATGATGAACGCTACGATCAGCGCCAATCCCCACATCTGCACGTATATGCTCTGGAAGAAGTCCGACCCGATCCGAGGAAAGGGTACACCGAACATGAACTCCAGGGCAGTCTCGAGCGCTTCGGCGCCGCTGTCGCGTATACGCTCCGTAAGGTTGCGTATGAACAAGTCCATGTCAGTTCTCCTAACAGAGGGTTCGAGGGAGGGTCGGAATAGTGGATTTCACTTTCCGACCCTCCCTTTGCGATCGGATCATTAGGGCGCTCCCTATGAGGTTACGCCCTCTCCGACCGACTGGAATACGGCCAGTCCGAAGACGAAGAGCAGCGGTACAGCCACTCCCACTAGGCCGTACTGGATGTTGCCCTTGGCGGCCTCGCGCTTCTGGATGTCGCCTCGGGACAAGACCAGTCTCAGTAGTCCGATGATCACCAGTGCCAGACCGATGATACCGATCAGGGCTAGCGCGTAGCCCAGAATGGTAGAAAGCGGTCCGGACAGAGCTGAGAACGGTCCGAAATCAGGACCTGATGGTGCGAATTCCATGAGGTCATTCATGGTTTTTACTCCTTTTCTCGTGAATAGATCGGGTGCGCTTCGGTTTCGTTACCTTGGCGCAGATTCTGCTTCAACAAGGACACCAACACTTCCAAGAGTGCATCACGCGTGTCCTGTCGAAGCCTATCCAGCATGACCGGCTGGCACAACTTCATCTGCTCATCATCCGGAATGCCCAAGACTGGTCCTGGGTGGTAGCCGGCATGATGACGATAGTCATCGACACTTTCTCCTTCCGGTATCCCCAAGAGAACCACCGTTGCTGAGTCCACCTTGTGGCCAAAGCCGTGGTCTTTGAGGATGCCGATGTGCTGCCGAAGGTCGTTTAGCGAGGCCTCCTGGTCTATCGCGGCCACGAAAACTAGGCAGCTGCAGTCCTCAACAATTTTCAGTTGTGAACTAGAAGTTGCTTCATTGCCAGTATCAATGAAGGTCAGTCGACTGTTGTCGATTACCGGTACGAGAGTCTCCTGAATCATAGCTGCCGAGAAGTGCTCTCCCTGAACCTTCGGTCGTTGATGAGAAACGACCGTTGAGACACCGTAGTGGTTTTGACGCACTAGGTTGAAGAGCTCGCGGGTAGTCATCTCGCTTCCGTGCTGGTTGAGGAGTTTCCTCAGGTTCAACACTGAGATGGTCTCGCGGTTCATTCCCGGCATTCGGGGAGCCAGTCGCGCCCATTCAGGCATGACTCCATCACTCTCGATCGAGTACATAGCCATGATCTGGGAGCTGGCTCCGGATCCAGGATTGCCGTCGTAGAAAGAGATCTCTCCACCAACCAGGTCTGCCGCTCGGCAGGCCAGGTGGGATATCAGGGGAGTCTTTCCCGTGCCACCCTTGCGGTTGATCACGGCGCATGCGAACCGCTCAGTACGATCCATCAAGGACCATACCTCGCTGATCAGAGCCGCGACTTTCCGCTGACGCATCTCTTCTTCCGAAGGCCTGGGAGCCCAATTCGGCTTGCCCAGTGCTACAACTAGGTCGGTAAGCATCGCTCGCCAGCCGGTAGTCGGAGCGTCTCGGGGACGAAGCTTTTTACTCCCCTCGTCCTTCTTGCTCCGGCTCCGTTGCTTGCGGTTACTACCCAAAGGCTCCAATCTGGTTTTCTCAGAGTCGTTGGGGCGTGCGTTGTCGATTACAGGGACTTCCCTCTGCTGAGTACTCCCGCTGGGCGGGAATAGGCTTGTAGTGGTTCGCGGTGCAGTCATGACTACTCCTTGGGAGTCGAGTCGTATGGTAGTTTGCGGTAGATTTGCCAGTCAGAGACAGCTATCGTTGTCTTATTCTTGGTAAGCCTAGATGTCAATGTACAAAAAGACCTAGGATTGCTCCTAAATCCATCTCGTAGTTTACGGATGTCGGGGTTTATACCCGACACCAGCCCTTGTAGCATCTAGTAAGAGCTAGTGTCGGGAATAGACAAAAAACCCAGAGCAATTGCTCTGGGTTTCTATAAACATCCGATTGTCGTGTTCGCACTCCGGGGCAGCTGACTCCGTAAGCCCATAGGTAAAACTGTCATAACTATTAGTATGGTATCTCACCGCGCTGCTCCCCTCATGCGATTGTTATTAATATTATAGGTTTTGTTCGAGCATTGTCAATTATGCGATTTTAATTTCTAGTATGTGTAATAACAGATATAATGCTTATGATTTTGCATTTGCTTGACAAAGCAAAAGCACGTATATGTAATTAGCATTATATGCTTTGAGTCTTACTAGCGTCTTAATCAAAAAGCTCTAAAAATAATAAACAGCAGTGTCACCAGTACGATACCACCTAGAGTCTTTCGGAAGCGATTGACACCGGTCGTAAGCTCCATGATCGACCAGATTATGCCAAAGCCCATAGATAGCATGCTCAATATCCAGGAGATATTTTCGTCTCTTATCAACCAGCCCAAAACCGCCAGGGAGATCCAAGCGATAGCCGGCAGGTTAGGCTTTTGGCCTAGAACTAACTCGCCTTCTTTTGTCCTAAAGGCGCTTAAGATTCGACCTTTTAATTTTGTCCAACTGTTCATTCGG
>SLRF01000025.1 GCA_007131065.1 Candidatus Saccharimonadota bacterium | reverse complement strand
TTAACCTCGTTCGACCGAGCTATTACACAGCCGTCGTTGCTTGACAGCACCGCTACCGGTTTATCACGCAGACCTGGATTGAACACCCGCTCGCAGCTGACGAAGAAGTTATTGCAGTCAATCAACGCCTTCATCTCATGCTCCGAATTATATATGTCACAACTCCCCATATCTCTTCGACAGGAAAACGCGCCAAGCACAATTCACTATCCATTACAGCCACTACGACCTGGTTTTTACTGGGTGCAATACTTCTATCTACCACTGCTATGTCCCCCTTATGGATTCCGTATCGACTCACGTCGACTTCCAGCAAAAACGTACTCGCCGGACGCGGCAGTATCAGCCGGTTCAGATCTAACGGATACTGCCAGTCATCGACCGAGGAGCCGATATCCGCAAGATTGTCTTCACTGGTGGGCAGAAAAGGTAGGTTCATTTGTTCGCTTTTTGTTCTGTATATGCAAGTGTAGCACCATGCGGCCTAGTGGTACAATATATGTATGTCGAAAAAACGTAAGAAACGCTCCAAATCCAGACCGCAACAGAACCAGCCGGCAACCGTGCACCGCTACAGTGCGGAGGACGAAACCAAGAAAGACAAGCGCAAACGGCTTAAAATCAAGAGCCTGGTGGCTCTTGTGGCATTAGCCCTGGCAGGACTGGTGTATTGGCTGATTAGCTGGCTAGTCTTTTAGTCGTCAGTATCTTTTTTGTCATCTAGCTTGAAGCGGAAGCCGAAGGTAGAGCCCTCCCCTTCCTTGCTCTTGAATATTATCTCTCCGTCTTGGGCTTCTATCACCTGCTTGGCCATATACAGGCCAAGTCCGGTGCCGTCAGGTCGTACGGCTTGTGCGTTTTCTGCTCGGAAGAATTTCGTAAACAGCTGCTTCTGGGCTTCTTCGGATACGCCTATACCGTTATCCTCTACCCTAAATTCCGCAAAACCGTCTTTCTCTTCTATGTATACGTCCACAGTGCCTTTAGGCGAGTAATATATCGCGTTATCGGTGAAATTCATGATTACCTGGCGGATTTTGTTCTCGTCCAATTCTATGTCTATAGATTCGTCCGGACGATGTAGCCTCAACTCTACCTCGTGGGCCTCGGCCTGGCGGTGCAACTGCTCGAGCTCGCTCTCGACTACGGCAGCCAAATCCAATGAATCCTTGTCTATCGTCAACCTGCCGGTGCTTATGCGGGAGACATTGAGCATGTCGGATATCAGATGCACCATGCGCTGCGAACTGACGAAGGCCAGGTCTATGAAGTCTTTTTGCTTCTTCGGAATCTTGCCGGCATCACCGTCAAGTAGCATTGATAAGTAGCCCTTGATGGTCGTAAGCGGCGTACGCAGTTGGTGCGAAGCCATAGAGATGAATTCGTCCTTGGCCTCGTCCAGCTTGACTAAGCGCTTGTTGGTCTCTTTTAGCTCCGCAGTCGCCTCATCTACTTCTTTCTTCAGGGTTTCACTAAAGGCCTGTATCTCTTCATAGCTTTTGGCGTTCTGGATGGCTACTGCCAGCTCTTGGGAGAGGATTTCTAGTAAATTAATATCTTGTTGTGTGTAGATGGCGCCGGAACGTTTCTCTCCCAGTAATAAGTAGCCTACAAGATTCTCTCGCGTGGAAAGCCTAACCACCACATATGTATACAAGTCCCGTAATACATCCCTCTCAGCACTTCTCTCTACTTCATCTAAAACATTTATCTGATGGCTGAACTTGTTCAGATCATCAATCTGAACTGCTATATCTTCCTTGCTGCCAATGTGTGCAGTCCTATATATGTTTCCTTTATCCACTATGACTAACCGACCGAACTCAACCTTTAGAGTGTCCGTTATTATCTTGAGGCTGTCGTCTAGTAAGTCAAAGCTGGTGCTTTTGGCTACGAAGACCTTACCAAGCTTATTGAGCGTATCCTCGGAGCTATATTTATCCCTATAAAACACCCTGTCGGTTAAACGATCGAAAAAGCGTTTCAACGGCTGGAAGGTAAAAGCTAGAAATACCGCTGATATCGTATAGAAAGCCTGTTGCAATTGCGTCGTACCGGTATCAGGGAAGAATCCGTCAACAAAACCGAATACGAAATAGCCATATGTCAAACCTAGAGTAGCTAAAACTAGAAAATACGCTATCGTACGAGCTATGACCAAGCGAATGTCAAAAAGCCTGTGCTTGATAATAGCGTATGCCATCACTCCTATTAATATTAGGGTTGAGGCTGGTCCTAGATATACGAAATTGTAATTACCTGCTATAGGCAATATGAGATTGAAGAATACTCCTAGCAGTATAGATATGAAGAAGCCCAGCAAAACCAAACCGGCACGTAGCCTGTCTATGCCTATGCTCCTCCTGTACACGCTATAAAACGTATATATACTGATGCCAAAATACAGAACCAGGTATAGTCCATACAGAAAGATCAGCGGAGACGTCACGATAGCTCCATCTACTACGTCAACAGCCAGTACTCCCGGTATCATGGCCACTACAGAAAATAAGACACCTACTCCCGACAGTATAGCTTTGTATCTGTTTTTCAGGTAACCACCATACTCCAGGCTGAACAATAACGTTGTCAGCGCAGTAAGTGCAGCCGCCCCATAGCTTAAATATGCCATGAGCACTTCTAGCGACTCGATGCGGAACAATGCATTCGTAATAATCCAAACCGAGGCAGACCCTGCAAACAGCAAATAGTACAGATTCAGACGGCTTTTAATATTACGAAGATATACTACCGCGCCCAGACCCAGGATTAGCACTGCAGAAAGGATAAGTAGTATCATCTGGTACTGATACATGGAAAAATCTTTTTGTTATGTTTATTAGTTTAATCTACAGTTGCAAGCTATACAATTATGCTGAAGTAGCCAACTGCTCTTTCGCCTGATTGGTAGCATCTACTATTATCTGGTGGCTTGGATCGTCTGGAGTAATCTCCGAAACGTGATGATATGAATTCAGCATGTCTACAACCATAATTTTAGCCCTGGTCCATTCGTTCGGGTCATCCTCGTCTTCAGCTACCTCTATAAATGGGATGTCATGTTTTTCTAGAAATGCCTTAAGCGTATTATTAAGAGTAAACACCCAGTAATAATCACCTGGCAGTTCACTCTCGCCTTGTGCTATGTCGCAATACCCTTTACTTGCACCGAACATGCGTAGCAGTGTTTCTTCGGCCTCTTTAGAGTGCTCAAGATTTGGGAATGCACGCGTTATATCATAAACTTTGCCCTCTCGCAGAGCCTCGTCAAAACCTTCAATCGAAAGAAGTGCCTCTCTAACTTCGCTTGTTCTTTCTTGGAATATTATCTCTACCATGCTCCAGGATAGTGAATCGTCAAGGTTCTCTAGCGGTGTCAGTCTCATCGCGCCCAAGAAAGCCTCTTCTCCACTGTCGACTTCTCTTGTGACGCCTACAATTTTGGTAGCACCGTCGACATCCAGCTCATCTACATCAGTATGGAATGGGGGCAGCCATTTATATATATCCTGGACCCACTTTACTCGCGTGGCGTCATATTCCTGGAACAGAGGGTTGCCCGGATCATCATTCGGCTTAGCTATCAGCTGGTAACTTACATCCCTGTCAATGCGCTCGCAGTCCTCTGCGCTTGTTGGTGCATTGAATTTCTCTTCTGCTTTCATATTTTATATTGTAACATAATAAATAGTATTTGTAAATAGATAAATACTATCCCTAATTTGCATGGAACTTAGCTTAAGTATATCCAAACTGAATATACTACAATCTAGCCATAAACTCACTTGAGCCATATAAGCATTAATAGTTTGCGGTTTTAAGGCTTATCAACTAACATTATTAAGTAATATGGCAAGCCCAAAAGCAAAGATAGCACTCATCGAAGACGA
>SLRF01000018.1 GCA_007131065.1 Candidatus Saccharimonadota bacterium | reverse complement strand
TTGGTGCTTCGCAACTTCATTATCGCGTTTCGCGATAGAAAAAGTACAGGCAACGATGAGAGTAGAAGTGAAGATTCAGACAAAGACCATGACACACAAGAGCGCTCACTAGAAACGGCACTGTCGAAGCTTAAAAGTGTGCCGTGGAGTGTTAGCGATGCAGTGGCTATAACAATAGCGGCTTTTATCGGTGGACAAACTATAGGGATAGGCTCAGTAGCTCTTTATCTATCGATTGCAGAAGGAATTGGCATAACTAGTGCCGTGAATACGGTAAGTAATAGCGTGGGCCTGCTCTTTTTGGGCTACGCAATAGCCCATATACTTGCCGTCACATTGGCACTTGTTTTCGCATGGTATCGTCGAGGAGGCTTAAGTTCTTTGGGATTTCGCTCCTTCCGTTTGGGCCGTGCTCTAGGTTTCGTAACGCTGTTCTTCGTCGGATATATCTTGGCGGCTACTTTGGCGGTGGCTATATTAGATGTACTGAACTTAGGGATAGATTTCCAGGCGCAACAGGATATAGGCTTTCTAGATGCCACTAGTTTATTCGAGATGGTATTGGCATTTATAGCCCTAGTGATACTAGCTCCGTTTGCCGAAGAGCTAGTTTTCAGGGGTGTGTTGTTACCTGCCCTGACTAGAGCCGTAGGAGTGGTCGCCGCCGTAGGACTTTCCAGTGTGGTATTTGGCCTGATGCACCCGCCGGTAAATGCGATGATAGGCATAGGCATATTTGCTGTATTTCTAGCATTGATCTATATTTACACTGACAGCATCTGGCCCGCAATATTTTTACATAGCTTAAAGAACATCATGGCGTTCATAGCGATATTTTTCGCCGATGAATTGCTAGAATATTTAGAGGAACTAGCCAACATACTACCAGGAGGTGGATGGATATGAGATTAAGTAAAAGTTTTATAAAGACCAAAAAAAATACACCTAAAGATGAGGTGGCGGAGAATGCTAAGCTTTTGATACGAGCAGGATATATCCACAAGGAAATGGCCGGGGTGTATGTCTATCTGCCGTTAGGGAAGCGAGTGCTAGAGAACATAGCCCAGGTAGTTCGCGAGGAGATGAATGCGGTAGGGGGCGAAGAGCTACAGATGAGTGTGCTACAACCTAAGGAGCTTTGGGAGACTACTGACCGTTGGGACGACGAAAAAGTTGATAATTGGTTTAAGACAAAGTTAAAAAACGGCACCGAACTCGGAGTAGGATTAACCCACGAAGAGCCGATAGTCGATGCGTTGTCGGACTACATCAATTCATACAAAGATTTACCGGTTTACGTATACCAGATACAGAGCAAATTCCGCAACGAGGTGCGAGCAAAAAGCGGGCTGATGCGGGGGCGAGAGTTCTTGATGAAAGATCTTTATTCTCTTTCTCGGGACGAGGAAGAGCACGAGAGATTTTACGAGAAAATAACTACTGCTTATCATAGTATTTATGCTCGGTTGGGTATAGGTGACATCACTTACACTACAGTTGCTGACGGTGGTATATTTAGCAAATACAGCCGTGAGTTTCAGACCTTGAGTGAAGTCGGTGAAGATACTATATACGTACACGAAAAGAACGAAATTGCCGTAAATAAAGAAGTACTAAACGACGAAGTGTTAGCTGATCTCGGTATAGAGCGTAGCGAGCTAACGGAAGAGACGGCCGTAGAGGTAGGCAATATATTCCCGCTAGGGTCTAAATATTCAGACGCCTTAGGAGTTTTCTACACAGATGAAAATGACGAAAAACACTCGATAGTTATGGGTAGTTACGGGATTGGCATTAGTCGGCTAATGGGGCTATTAGCCGAGCATTTTGCAGATGAGAAGGGCTTGGTGTGGCCGGTGGATGTTGCACCTTTCAAAGTTCATTTAGTAAGTCTGCCCGGTGGTGAGAATCAGGCGGATCAGCTATATGCGCAACTAGAAGATTCAGATATAGAGACTATATATGATGATAGAGATATGTCGGCAGGAATGAAGCTAGCTGATGCTGACTTGATGGGCATGCCCCTGCGCATAGTATGTAGCAAGCGTACCGCTACCGAGGGCAAGGTAGAAGCTTCGCTACGACCGACCGGCAATGCTGAGCTGATAGATACCGGTGACCTATCGGCAATTCAAAAATTATTAGAGAGCTAACAATCCTTTAGATGCTTACTTTTATAGGGATAATTTCTCTTGGCGATTAAGGTGTCTGAGGGGGTTATCTATTATTATGAAAATATACAACCGCGACTCCATCCAGTAAGATAAAGATACACCAAATGAACTAATGCAATTACCTCTTTTAGGTATGATAAGGGTCGCGATTAATGAGAAAGATTAAGCAGTTATGGTCACATGATGTAGGCGTGGACCTTGGTACGGCCAATACCTTGGTGTATGTACGTGGTCAAGGAGTGATAATAGATGAACCGAGCGTAGTGGCTATCAATAAGACCACCAAGGACATAATAGCTATAGGTTCCGAGGCGAAAGACATGATCGGCAAGACCCCTGCGCAAATTCAGGCGGCCCGGCCACTTGTAGACGGGGTGGTAAGTGATTTTGAGATAACCGAAAGAATGCTGAAGTTCTTTTTTACAAAATTACACAAGGAACATCCGGTTATATGGCAGAGGCCGAGGGTTGTTGTGGGCATACCTTCCGGGGTTACAGAAGTGGAAAAGCGGGCAGTAGAAAATGCCAGTACCAGTGCCGGTGCTAGAGAGACTTACCTCATAGAGGAGCCTCTGGCGGCGGCTGTAGGCTGTCGATTGCCAGTAACTTCTTCTACCGGAAGTATGATAGTCGATATAGGCGGTGGCACTACCGAAGTTGCCGTCATGAGTCTGGGTGGAATAGTAGTGTCTAGGAGTTTGCGCACTGCTGGAGATGAACTCACAGAGAGCGTTATGCAGTACTTAAGAGATGAATTCAGCATCAGTATAGGTGAGAGAACTGCCGAGAACATAAAGATCAAAATCGGTAGTGCTCATCCATTGAAAAAAGTCCAAAGCATGAGCGTACGCGGGCGTGACTTAATAACTGGGATGCCGAAGGAAGTTACAGTCTCTTCCGACCAGCTTAGAATGTATTTAATGAAGACGGTCCGCGGAATCGTAGAGGCGGTAAAGACTACGCTTGAGGAAACACCTCCGGAGTTAGTGAGCGATATCATGGAGAATGGCATAGTTCTTACCGGTGGAGGGTCGCTCTTACAGAATTTAGACTTACTCGTCGAGCAGGAAACCAAGATGAAGGTGACAAAAGCCGATGACCCGCTACAAAGTGTTGTGCGTGGAGCAGGACTGGTTCTGGAAGATAGAGAGTCCTTCGACGCTATATTAATAACTACCGAGGAGTCATAGTTATATGCGAAAGACGTTCATAGGAGTGTTTTTAGCAGTTATGGTGGCGGTCGCCTCGATATATGCGATGAACATTCCTCTCAACCGCGGTGTGGGCTCTCTCTTGCATCCGGTCGGTGGGTGGTTGTACGGACTAGGCGGAGATATACGTCAATCGGTCTCAACACTGCCGTTTAAAATGTCTTCTACGCTCGATGGAGACGCAAGAAGAGAAATAACTGATCTCCGTTTGCAACTTATAGAGCAAGAATACATTCGCGCTCAGAATCAAGAGTTGCGCAACGAACTAGGCTTCATAGATGATTATGAGGCTCAAAGCATACCAGCCGATATCGTCAATTACCAGCCGGATGATTCACGCGATATGATACGTATACGATTCAGTAGTGACGAGAACGTAACTTCCGGTTTGCCAGTAGTATCGAGGGGTGTTCTATTAGGAGTGATTGATGATGTAGAGGGTTCTTACGCCAAAGTAATACTTAAAAGTGATATAGATTTTCGAGCGTTAGTAGAGGTAGAGGGAGTTTCCGGAGTATTAAGCGGTC
>SLRF01000066.1 GCA_007131065.1 Candidatus Saccharimonadota bacterium | reverse complement strand
ATAATAATGCGCGGGCTACTACATTTGGCAGTGGACTGAATCTAGATAGGCCGGCAGCAGTTAAGACCGGAACTACTGATGATAATCGTGACGCCTGGACGCTGGGGTATACCCCGAATATGGCGGTAGGAGTGTGGGTCGGGAACAATGACAACGAAGAGATGTCGGCCGTAGCCGGATCTAGCGGGGCGGCTCCGATATGGCGCGGAGTGATGAGTGCTGCGTTGGCGGACATGCCAATAGAGGAATTTCCTCGTCCGGGCAACGTAGTATCGCAACCTGTATGTTTTAGCAATGGCCTTCCAGCCGAAAGTGATTTTGAAGGCACTTATACCGAGTATTTCTTGCGTGGCACTATCCCCGAAGGTCGCTGTGAGGCACCGCCTGAACCGGAAGAAGAACCGGAGGAAGAGGAAGTGGAAGAACCCGAACCCGAACCTCCCGAGGATGATAGCGAGCCAGGACTACCACCGGACGATGATGAAGAGGAAGAAGACGACGAAGAAGACGACGAGGACGGAGATGGAGAAGGAGACGGTGATGACGACGAGGAGATTATCGGGGGTCCTCTACCGTAAATCTAGCGCGGTATCGTTCGGAGATGTTCTTCATCGCTTCCAAAGATGACCGGGTGGATCAGTTCTTGGCTACGGCTGTTAACTTGCTGAACGGAATCGATCGGCCAGTACCAGGAGTCGCTACTTCTTACTAGGAAGCTCACTAGCCCACCGCCTTGTAGGAATAGTGCGATAACTATGACAGATGTGACCACTTTAAGTTTGAGTAGATCTGCGAAGAGACGCCTCAGTCCAAGCCCGATTATAGCGATGACACTTGGAAATATGAGCAGAAGGTATCGTCCGTTTAAGGCAGCGGTGCGTCCTTGATCTACATATCCGCTATAGTTTCTAAAAAACAGTACAGCCATATACACCAAGGTCACTATAGCGAGCATGACTATAAAGGGTCGTCGGGCGAAGACGCTTCTCCAGTAGAAGGCACTGGCGAACAATCCCAGCAGTAGCACTCCAGTCGCGGCGATAGCGGGTAAGGGTAGTGGAGCAAAGTTTTGATAACGATCTACGGGGACGTCGCCGTTTATCATGAAGAACGTACGGTACCACATGCCACTAAACCACCGTTGCCCGTGAGCTATACGGTCAGGCTGGAAGTCTGGATCCCGGGCTTCACGGTAGCCTACGTTACGCTCGTAAGGACCGAACTCCATGCACTGTTCCTCACTGAGTACTTGATCACACGCCGGAACCAATGACTGATAGCTAATTAGATTCACGCCGTAGCGTTCAAAGGCCAGTCCTCCACTTATAAGCAACAACAGCAAGGTAGAAATTTTTAAGAGCAGACTCATCTTGCCCCATCCGGATTTTATCTTCTCTGTCAGTTCCTGGCGTGGCACCTTCCAGAATTGCCACACACCATAGAGGAATAGAAATCCGAATATTCCTAGCAGTATCGGCAATACGGCGTATTTGACGATTGCCGAGAACAGTCCGATTATTGTGATAATAAGTATCTCTTTAAGCGGAATAGTCTTTTCTTGCAAGAAAGTGATAATCCGCTGGGACAGAAGCAGCATCCAGGCAATAAGTAGTATTAGCAGATTGTCGTAATTAATGTGTGCGGCTAGCAGTGGAACGATAGGGATGAGACTGAAAAGCAGGATCCCGATATTGCTCATAGCACTAGATAGCCCGCTTCTTATTAGTAGTTTGCGGAAAAGCACCAAACTGCCTGCGAAGAAGCCGACATTTATCATCCTGAGTAAGGTGATTTGGGTGAATTCGACTGGCGTGAAGAGTTCTATCAGGCGATACGGGAAGCTCATAAGATAGTGGAAAAAATACGAAGGGTAGCGAGTTACGGCATTGAATCCCATGCCTTCGGGGTGTTCGGCCAGGAAGGGCAGCCATCCGCCAGCATAAGTGCGTATTAGATTGAAGTGATACGCCTCGTCGAAAGCCATCGGATATAGAGCTGAATATACTAGCCAGCTGGCCTGGAATAGAAAGAGGCCGATTACGAACCAGAAAAATCCGTTCGAGCCCAAAAACCGGGCGGTTTTAGCGGAAAAATTCTTCATAGTCTCTAATTGTATAGCAAAAGTGGCGTGTATCGTAGGCAGGAATTTGCTAGGATATTAAGTATATGAATCCTAGAAAGAAAAACTATCTCATACTGCTAGGTCTTACCGCTGTAACGGTGCTTGTGGGAGCGGTCTTCTATCATTTTATAGAAGGCATGCGCTGGCTGGACGCCTACTACTTTACGGTCGGTACAATGTTTACGGTAGGTTATGGTGACTTTGCACCAAAGACCGACGCCGGGAAGATATTTACTACCATCTATATGATCGTAGGCGTAGGCATCATCGGCGGATTCGTCAGAGCCAGCATGCAGCACCGCGCCAACCATTCAAAGATAGCGGTTATAGAGGAAGAGATCCACAATCAGAATCACAGCAACGGAGCTTAATCTCTCTTGCGCAAGCGTCTATAGACATTCGCGATATCGTATCGCCACTCCCAGGCACCATATAAAATTGCAATAAAACCAACTACACCGGCTAGCCACCAGTTGGTCGGTGCGCCGGTCGATACGACGTTGACGTCTTCCACGCTGTTTATAGCTGAACTGTTGGCTACCGCTATGCGACGGCAGCGGTTGGTCTCGGGATTTCTTTCTCGCCCTGGACCACACGGCTCCAGAGAGCTGGATGCACTTTCAACTAGTCGACAACGATTAGTTTCAGGATTTCTTTCTTGATTCGGTCCGCAGGGCACATAGTCGGGTTCGCCGCTGTCTATATTGCGGCAACGATTCGTTTCTGGGTTGCGTTCGCGACCAGGCCCACAGGGTGTGAGCTGCGCAGAGGCGCTCTCTACAGATCTACAGCGGTTGGTTTCTGGATTTCTTTCTCGCCCTGGACCACACGGTTCAAATTCATCTCCTTCATCTTCGATAGTCCTGCATCGATTGGTCTCGGGGTTTCGCTCTTGGTTCTCACCTGGGCAAGGTCGTAAATCCTGTTCAATATTTACTTCGTTCGGCGAGGGCGAGTAGCTGTAGCGCCAGTCCCCATTTCCGAACCAAGACCAGGAGGCACCTTCAGGTGAATTTTCAGAGTATGTTACTGAGTCGAGCTCCGTTTCGTCAGTCGATAGCAGATATACAGTGCCACCTACTCCGACAGGTAACATTATGCCTGTATCTCGCTCATAGAATGCTCTGTATTCCCCCGGCTCAAGCTCGATATCCTCAAACCAATGTATATTGTCATTCGCACTGGTTTGTAGTCCGCAGTTATCGAGCGGAATGAAATCTTCGGTCGGATTGAACAGCTCTATAAAAGCATGGTCTTCTCTCGGGTAGTTGCTCCTAGGGCCCTCGGGGTTGGGCAGGAGTTCGGATATAATTACGTTTTCACATGCTATGGGCGTGCCATCACTTCCTTCACTTTCTTCGGACTCATCACTTTCTTCACCCGAGGAGTCGTCTTTTTCGCCATTGTCTTCTTCACTTCCTTCACCGCTTTCATGCTCGTCATCATCTTCGACTCCATCTTGTTCAGGGCAGTCGACACCCTCTCCGGGCATAGGGTGTTCGTTGACCACAAAGTCTAGGTAGTTGTTGTCGGTGTTGACGATAGCGTCGTCTTCAAAGCAGCGAGTGATTGACGCACCTCGTGGCGGTACATCCGCAGGTTCAGTATCTTCCCATATATTTTCAGCGCTGCCCCAACCTACAAGATCTAAGACAATCCACTCATCTTCTATTTCTTCGCTTGGGCGCAACAGGCGTAGATGACCGCCTCCTTCAGCTGATCCGCTACTGAGAGTGCGGTCGACTGTTTGATCTGGGTAGGCATCGTGGTAGTTCTCGGTGGCTAAAACATAAAATCCTTTCGGCTCTATGACCATGTTCGGCTCTACGTGTTGTTCGCCCCTAATCTTGCTGGACCAAGAGCTACCACTAGAACTCATGTATTCAAGACGCCAGCTAGATATATCGATCTCGAAATCATTCGGATTATACAGCTCGACGAATTCTTCAAAAGCGCTATCTTCAGTGCGAGT
>SLRF01000048.1 GCA_007131065.1 Candidatus Saccharimonadota bacterium | reverse complement strand
CCATTGCGGATTCTCAGGGGGGTCCGATTACGAAACCAGCTAGGGTTCGAATACGAAGAGCAAACTAAAAATGCCATAAAGCAAGCTGTAAAAAGAGGCAAGATCACCGATATAGCACCGGACAGAACCAAGACCGAACTGACACGACTCCTGATGCATAACAGCCGCAAACAAGGACTTGAGGATCTCGATAGATTTGGAATATTGCAGGAGTTACTGCCTGAAATTTCAGCACTCAAGGGGGTAGAGCAGCCGGAAAAAATCCACGCCGAAGGCGACGTATTTACCCACACTCTGCTTGCTATGGACTACCTGCCCGACATCGTCTCACCACGTCTAGCCTGGGCTACTCTGCTACATGATATCGGCAAAGCTCCTACCCAGGTAGCGGCCGAGGAAACTGGCGACCGTATACGATTTTCCGGACATCACAGCGCAGGATCTGCTATGGCCAAAAAAATATTGCGGAGATTAAGATTTAGTAAACGTTTCGCCGGAGAGGTAGCCTGGATGGTTCACTATCATCTCGGTATAGACGACCTACCACACATGCGCCCTAGGCGCGCAGAAAATCTCATGCACCATCCTGCCTTTAGCGATTTGCTCGAATTGCATAAGGCCGATGCCCACGCCGCCTGGAGTAAACTTTCCGATGGATCGATAGACAATAGCGCCGCCGCTTTTCCTGAAATAGAAGCCATATGGAGATCTTACAAAGACGCCAAGCACAAACATCCTCCTTCGCTAAAGCATGACCTCGGTATCGATGGAGAGTGGTTGATGAAAGAGACCGGAATAGATAAAGGACCCCTGCTAGGTGAAGCTCTAGCATCACTAGAGTCGGCCTACCTAGAACACGAGATAGACGACGAGAGATCAGCCAAAAAATTCATTGATCAATGGCTAGATAAAAACAAGCATTGACTCCACCCCTGAAATACTGCTTGCGTAAATCACTTGTAACCGTTACACTACCCCTACTGACTTCGTAAGGTATCGAGTATCGTTTCGGCTCTCATTTTTAGCCTGATCTCTGGACCCCAAAAAGTTAGGGCTATAAATAACAAAGGAGCCAAAACAATGGCTAAACTATATGTCGGCAATCTGCCGTACCGTACTACTGAAGAAGCACTGGAAGAACACTTTTCCCAGTGTGGTGAGGTTCAATCAGTAGCAATCATCACTGACCGGGAAACCGGACGCTCAAAGGGCTTCGGCTTCGTAGAGATGTCGAGTGATGAAGAAGCTCAAGCAGCTGTAGACAAGCTGAACGAGCAAGAGTTCGAAGGACGCAATCTGCGCGTCGATCTCGCACGCCCTAAGCAATAGTCAATATTGCACCAGGCACAAAACAGCAGCGCGCAAGCGCTGCTGTTTTATTTGAATATTTACTGTCTGAGCTCTTCCGCTCTATCCGCGCCCACCCATACGAACTCTTCTGCTCTCGGATTCATGCCTTGTTGCGGGCTATCCTCAGGAAAACTGGGGATAAATCCAAACTCTGCCGCATTCGCGAACGAATCTGACCGTAGCCACTCATAGGCTGCACTACCGCGAAAATCATCTTCACTAGAATCTATAATATCTACCACTAGCCCGCTGTGATGTTTGCTATAACCGGGAATAGCATGTCTACGCAACGTAGCATTTATAGCAGTGTCTGCCGTACCGCCCTGTATTTGCGCCGTAGTATATTCTCTACCCGTCTGCTCAACTCCTCGCTCGTAAAGTGCGTCCAGAAAATCACCTCTTTGCTCCTCGATCGATACATACCCTCTTGCGAGAATTAGCTCGACACCATCTTCGAGCGCCGCCTTTTGCATCTCTTCCCAGGAATTACGCACTTCCTCTAGGACTCGCCTCTCATCTACCTCTACTAAGTCTGCTTCATCAGCCTGTAGCTGTAGCCTATATCCACGTTGCACGGCAATCTCTCTGATCCGCTCATCCGCCTCTTCGTCTCCTGTTATCTCCGGAGGCTCTTCTGTCTGGGCTACAGATGCGTGATCGACTTCATAAAATGCCGCTACTATAGCCTCTTGCTTCGTAGATGACTCCGAATTGACTATCTGCTGGTTTACTCCCGCGTCATCAGCGGTCTGATCCGCCTGGTACAGCCAGAAGGCATACACTGCCACGCTCATTAAAACTAAAGCGACTGTAAAACGAAGTAGAAGCGGCTCCTTATCATCCATATCCGTAAGTATAGCAGTTCAACCGAGCCTGGCTCTATTTAGCTAGACTAGGACGACTCGCTCAGATGATGGGGTGGGGCGTAGGCGTTGAAAACATCCAATAAGTCGACCGTTTCCTCTATCATGGGCTCGAGGGGCTCCGAAGGCTCTATCACTTCTCCTGACGCCGGCTGTATCGTTCCTAGGCCCTCATCGGCGATAGCGTTTATCAACGGATTTCCGTCGTTTTCGCTAGTATCAAGTTCGCTCCAGTCAAGCTCTGGCTTAGAATGTTTATTGAAGATGTTTTTCATGTTTTTGTTTTAGATTACTTTATGATTTAAGCATAGCTTATTTGTATTAAATTTCAAGACTATACCCCTGTTTGCTCTATACTATTAAGTATGAGGAAGCTACTAATATCCATACTGGCTTTATCGTTACTCGCTGTTCCCACGGCAAGAGCACAAGCGTTGCCGGAAATCGACCCAGGGTACAACAACTACATTATCCCTGATAGCGATTTTATCGGTGGCTTTGATATTAGAGCCGAAGACGTCCAAGCGTTCCTGGAAGAGCAAGGAGAAGACTGCGAGGGTGATCTGTGCCTCAAGAACTACCGCGATGAAGATACCGGCCAGACAGCTGCTGAGATAATTCATAAATACGCGCATGAACTAGCACTCAATCCTTATGTACTGCTGATTACCCTCCAAAAAGAAAAATCCCTAGTAACAAGTGATGGGCCGGAGGAGTGGCAATACCGGACCGCCATGGGTTATGGCTGTCCGGACGGAGCCGATTGCGATAGCGACTTTTTCGGCTTCTACAACCAAGTGAGATTAGGGGCAACACTGTTGCGCGTAGGATATGACCGTGCCTGTGGCGACCGCCTGTCATTCTTTAAGTGGTATGTGCATCCCCATTGGGCCAAAGGCAGCCTGGTGCCGATAGATGGCCGACCGACCTATATCGGTAATTGTGCTACTGCTTCGTTATATAACTACACCCCTCACCGCGTAGACGGTGCCTGGATAGACACCGACGGGGTGTATTTTTACGGAAACTACAACTTCGTCATTCTCTATCAAAGATGGCTAGAATTCAGATAAGCTAGAATACTACCGGTATCTCCAATCTGTCGTCTAGATCAGGATTATCCGAAGGATTATCCTTAATAAGAACTAGGGTGCCCTCGCTGCCCTCCTGTTGAGACGGGAATTCCAGTGTCGCCTCGAACGGGACCAGCTCTTCGGTCATCCAGTCTCCTTGCAGCATCGCAGGAGCTTGGGCTATCATTTCGCCGTCGGAATCTCTTAATTCAACGGGGAAATCGGCCTCGAACGACCAGCTACCTGGCACCTCGCCGGAAACTATCAGCGGGCTCTCAACCAATCCTCCGTCGGCCGGTGCCGCTACAGTTATTTCGACACCACCTTCACTGGTATATGTTCTACGCACCGGCTCGTCTATCTCTTCAATGAAAGTTTCACCATCTGGAACTGCGCACTGCCGAGGGTGGCTCTCCATAACTGCATACCCTGCTTCGACGCACGATTCAAATGAGTCGATTGTCGCTACGTCAGGATCTACTCCCGCATCCTGGCTTTGTAGCCACACCCATCCCGCAAAGGCAAACGCCACTACGCCAATTAGTATCAATACTACTTCCCTGGTCGTAAATCCTGCTTGATTCATTGAGTATGTACCTTCCTTATATCTATATTATATCAGCTTACAGAAGCGATAAGTAATAGCTATAGGAATCTTCTGTCTAAGAAAAGTAAACTACTCTACGATAACCGTACCTGTACGGAAAGAATTAAGATGATCGTGATATCCCCATACGCCGGCTTCTTCGAATGTAAACTCGTATGTCTCGCCCGGCTCAGTATTTACGTCAGCCTCTAGCTCCGGAAGGTCGGTGTG